>JBBTVS010000126.1:8006-10372 GCA_038078695.1 Patescibacteria group bacterium | reverse complement strand
TCTTCCGCTTCTTTTATTTCTGATGGATTGCCGCCCAAAACTATGTCAACTCCTCTGCCTGCCATGTTTGTGGCGATAGTTACGGCTTTTAGCCTGCCGGCTTGGGCAATAATCTGCGCCTCTTTTTCGTGCTGTTTTGCGTTTAATATTTCGTGCGGCACCCCTGTTTTTTGCAATAATTGGCTTAGGAGCTCGTTTTTTTCAATGGAAATAGTGCCAACTAATACTGGCTGTCCTTGGTCGTATTTTTGTTTAATTTTAGCGGTTAGCGCCTTAAATTTGCCTGCCTCTGATTTATAAATAACATCTGATTTGTCTTTGCGGATTACTGATTTATTGGTTGGAACGGAGACAACATCTAGCTTGTAAATTTTATGGAATTCTTCTGCTTCTGTCGCTGCGGTTCCAGTCATGCCTGCTAATTTTTGATACATTCGAAAATAGTTTTGAATTGTAATTGTCGCTAAAGTTTTTGATTCTTGTTTGATTTCAACATTCTCCTTAGCTTCTATTGCTTGATGCAGTCCCTGGCTATAACGCCGGCCCGGCTGGAGCCGGCCCGTAAATTGATCAACAATTATGATTTCGCCGTCTTTGGCAACATAATCGCGGTCTATTTTATATAAAATATGCGCTTTTAATGCCTGATCCAATTGATGGGCCAAAGTAACATCTTCCGTATAAATATTTTGTACGCCAAGAAGCGCTTCCATTTTTTTAATTCCCTCTTCTGTCAAGGCTACAGCGTGCCGCTCCTCATCTTTATTATAATGCTTATTTTCTTCTAGATTAGGTACAAGATGAGCAAATTTTTTGTACAAGTCCGCTGATTTGGCGTCCGGCGCAGAGATAATCAAAGGAGTGCGGGCTTCATCAATTAAGATTGAATCAACTTCATCAATTATGGCGTAATAATGCCCGCGCTGTACCTTTTCTGATAAGGCTTGCGCCATATTGTCGCGCAGATAATCAAAGCCGAATTCGCTGTTGGTTCCGTAAGTAATGTCTGCATGGTAAGCGTCTTGGCGAGCGCAGGGTTTAAGAAATTTTTGATCTATTTTGAAAGCGTGAATATCACTTATTGAGTTAGCAGGTTCTAAATCGTCTTGTGGTTCAGAATTTTTTGTTGCTTCATCATAAATTAAAGAATTTCCTTGTTGCTGTAAACACGAAACTGAAAGACCTAAAAAATTATAAATCTGACCCATCCAAGATGTGTCGCGCCTTGCCAAATAATCATTAACTGTGACGATATGAACGCCGCAACCTAAAAGAGCGTTTAAATAAGTCGGCATCGTAGAGACAAGGGTTTTTCCTTCTCCTGTCTTCATTTCCGCGATATTGCCTTGATGCAGGGTTATTGCACCCATTGTTTGCACATCATAATGGCGCTGGCCTAGAGTGCGTTTGGCCGCTTCGCGCACAACCGCGTAAGCTTGAGGCAAAATTTGGTCTAAATATTTAGTTTTAGCCTCATCTGACTCTTGGGCCGCGATTTCCTCTTTAAATTTAAAAGTACACTGACGCAATTGTTCGTCAGTTTTTTGACTAAATTCAGATTCTAAATTGTTGACTTCTTGCGCCCGTTTTTCTAACTCTGCTAAAACCTTTTTATTCGGATCGCTGAAGAGTTTTTTGAGAAATGACATAGAAAAGTTAAAAATTGCAATAAGTCTTTTACTAATTTTTTATACTTGCTGTTCTTATTATACAGCAGTATAGCAACGATGAAAAAAACGGTCAATCAGTCTAATATTTAATCTCAAATCCATCAGCATCTATTTTATCCACGGCTTCCCATTCTATTTTGACCTTTTTGACTTTTGATCTTCCTGGCGAATTTTTTATCCACTCAATCATTTCTTTTAATTTTAATTGCTCTCCTTGCGCTTCTGCATAAACCGATCCGTCATCCAAATTGCAAACATAGCCCGACACACCCAATTCTTTGGCTTTTTGATTGATATCGCGGCGAAGAAAGACTCCTTGGACAAAACCGAAAATCAAAATTTTTACTAAAGACATATAGGCACAAATGACTAATTTCTAATTACTAAACTTCTCATATTCCCCCTCCACAAATTCCCGAATCTCCCTTTTAAACCGATCTTCATTAAATTTCTCCGCGTGCGCTTTAATCGCCGCATAATCAAAATCAGAATCTTTAAAATGCACCACTGTGTTAGCCAGCGCCTCCCAAGTTTGATCCTCAAAAAACAACCCAGTCTTTCCCGGAATTACGCTTTCCAAAACTCCGCCTTTGCCGTACGCTATCACTGGAGTTCCGCAAGCCATTGCTTCAACAGCAGATATTCCAAAGTCTTCTTCTTGCGGATGAATAAAAGCCCGAGCAGACCCTAAAATTT
>JBBTVS010000126.1:0-7906 GCA_038078695.1 Patescibacteria group bacterium | reverse complement strand
TGCGCGGCTTGATAATCCCACACTCGCAAATAGCTTAAGAGCGGCGGCAGGAATCTTCGCACCAAAAAGTTGCTTTTTTCAAGCTCAACTATGTATTCCCATGAGTCTGACCACAGATAGCGCGTTGGCGTGTGACAATAACAAATATGCAGAGCATTAATATCAGTAATAACTCCTTTGGAAAAAGCCGAAGAATCAGACAAAATTAAATCATATCCTTTTAAATTAAATGATTCTTGAGCTGCCGGCATTAAAGGCAGAAACCACTTAAAAAAACGATGCGCCAGCCGCTTATTTTGTAAAAATGAGCCCATTACTTCCGTTTTGGGCAAAAACTGATGCGCAAGATTTTTATTATAAAGCAAAGTAAATACCGGCGCCTGCGGATAAATTTGAGTAAAGCTTTTTAACACTTTTTCCGCTCCGCCTATTTGATTTAAATGATCGTGGATAAGAGCAAGATTCATGTTTTTATAACTTATAACTTGCAAGACTAAACCGCTCCTTCTCTTTTTAACAGCACTGCCATTGGCGTTTTAAGCAAAATCGCAATGTCCATTTTTAAATTCCAATTTTCTATGTAGTATAAATCTAGCCGAGCTTCTTCGTCAAAAACTAATCGGCTTCGTCCGGAAATTTGCGCAAGACCGGTGATGCCAGGCTTGATATTTAACAATCTTTTTTGATGATTTTTATATAACTCTACTTCTTCCGGCTCGTGCGGCCGCGGCCCAACTAAACTCATATGTCCTATTAAGACATTATAAAAATTAGGGATTTCATCTAAACTAAAGCGACGCAAAAATCGGCCGATTTTTGTAACGCGCGGATCGTTTTTCATTTTAAATAACGGTCCTTTTCTTTCATTTTGCTTTAATAAATTTTTTTTAAGCTTATGCGCGCCTTGAATCATTGACCTAAATTTATAAATTTTGAACTTTTGTCCTCCTTCTCTTATCCGCGTTAATTTGACTAAAATTTGACCGCGTGAGGTCAATTTAATCAATAAAGCTATTAACAGACAAGGTATAAATAAAACTATAAACGCGATCAGACTAAAAATAACGTCCATCAATCTTTTTTTAACCCGTCCCCAGCCGTCTAATGGCGTTCTTTTAATCTCAATAAGAGGAAAACCTGCTATAGCGTCAATCTCAATATTATGCAGATGGGCGGAAAAGATGTCTGCCGCGTATTTAAAATCAAGATGATGAGTTTGGCAAAATTCTAAAAATTGATTAACTTTTTGCCTAGAATAAGTTAAATCAGTCAATATTATTTCCGAAACTGGCTGGCAAATAACTTTTTGCCGCAATTGCTCCAGAGTTAAGACTTTGTCTATTATCTTATAACCCCAAGCTTTTTCCGTTTTAATTTGTTCAACAAAATGATTAGTGTTAACGTCGCCGCCGACAATGATAATAGGTTTGGCGGTAATTTGATATTTTAATAAAATGCGGCGCAAAACGCGAACCAAGCCCCTGCATACAATAGTCAAAATAATGCTTAAAGACCATGCCGTTAAAATAATAAAGCGAGAAGCAAAAAGATATTCTCGCTTAAAAAATAAAAAGATAATAATTGCGGAGATGCCTGCTGTGCATGCCAAAAATATTTTAATAATTTGATTGATAAATTTTTTGCCTTCGCGATGATTATAAAGCCCGGCTATTTTAAAAAATAAAAGCCATAAGGCGGTCATTGCGGCAATAAAAATTAAATATTGACCAATAGGCAATCTGTAAAAGATATCACTGACAACCGCAAGTTCGCGGACAAAATCGCTTTGTCTTATACTATAAGCTAAAAAACCTGCCAAAAGCAGGGCAAGATAGTCCAAAGGCACTAATATAGCGGTGTAGAAAAAATCAGAACGGCGCATAATTTCAGCTTTATAGCTGGATAGCTTTATAGCTGGATAGCTCTAAAAATCTCATAAGCCGGATTTTGTTTACCCGCCAAAATTTTTTTGAAATTTAGGCGGGTGAAGCAATCATCTGCCTTGATCCAAAGTCGCCTCTGGATTCTATCGCAGGGCTCTCCGACGCAAGGTCGGAGTACCAATCCTGCTGTCTCCGCCTAGGGTTTACCGTTTCTTATAGTTGCCTATAAGAACTGTGGTCTCTTACACCACTCTTTTCACCCTTGCTCTGACTTATGCCAGAGCGGTATTGTCTCTGTGGCACTTTCCCGCCCCGACGCAAGGTCGGGGGACAGATGTTATCTGTTAAGCATGTCTCCCCGACGCAAGGTCGGGGAAGGAGTCCGGACTTTCCTCTCCGACGCAAGGTCGGAGCGATTGCTCGGATTTTTAGAGCTAAAAAAATAATAACATAAATCAAGGCAATTGACAAGATTCAAATTTACCCGCCAAAAAGACAGCCTTTTAGGCGGGTTTAATTTTTTTATAAACAAAGATTTTTTCTCCTTTAGATTTAATCTGCTCCTCGTCAAAAATGTCATTCGGAGGCAAGGCAAACATATATGTTATTATTTTGACTGATGATTTTGTTTCTTGCTGAAATTTCGGCAAAAGCGATTTTAAAGCATTATTGTTTAAAAATAAAAACAAAAAATCAAATTCATCAAGATTAATCTCATCCCAGCTTCCAGCCATTAACTTGGTTCGTTTTTTATTTGGACTGAAAAACAATCTTAATTTAGAAATGCGACAAAGCAGTTTTGATTTTTCAATGCCGCATATTTTGACATTTTTTAAAGTATGCGCGGCAATATAAAAAACTATCTTTCCAGTACCAGAACCCAAATCAACAGCCTTAACTATTTTATTTTGCGCCATATTATTTATTTTTGATGATTCAATCATTTGTTTGATAATAAACCTTGGCGTTGGTACATAAGGCACTGAATTTTTTTTATGGAAACTGTTGATAATATAAAATAAGCGGATTGTAATGATAAAGCCGCTTAAGATAAGAAGGATTTGAAGGATAGAAAGGAGCCAGAAGAGCATAAAGAAATTAAATTCCAAATGTCAAATTCCAAATGTCAAATGCCAAATTATTTTTTGGATTTTGGATTTTGACATTGATTTGACATTTGACATTTGAAATTTGAAATTATCTTCATCATCTCCTCCACTCTTCTCTCCCACGAATTCTCTTGCGCAAATTTTTGGCGTCTATCAATTAATTCTTGGCTATTTTCTTTTAGAGCGCGACTAATCGCTTGGCTAAAATCAGTAGGATTATCAGCAAAATATAACAATTGATCGTCATTAGTTAATTTTTGCGTTGAGACGACAGGCAGGCCAAAGGCTAAATACTCGTAAGATTTCATCGGATCCATAGAGCGGGTAAAGTCATTTATCTTATGCGGAATAATGCCGATGTCAAATTTTGACAAATACTTTGGCAAATCATCATAAGAAATTTGACCGACAAATTTGATATTTTTCAGCCCTCTGACTTTTTTAATCTCCGCATCTTTCCACACCGGCCCGACAAAAACAAACTCTTTGTCTTGATGACTTTCTGCTAAAAACTGTACCAGCTTAAAATCAACTCTAGATTGTATTACACCCACATAACCTATCATAACCTTTCTCTTTTGACATTTGGATTTTGACATTGATTTGAGATTTGGATTTTGAAATTTGAGATCTGTGCCGTTTGCTATCCAATAAACATTTTTCTGACCTTTAAACAAAGATTGTCGCAGATTTTCAGAGACCGTAAAAATAATGTCCGCTTTTTTGGCTATTTGACGGTAATTATTTTGCAATAATTGTCGTTGATTTTTGTAGCTTGGATGTTTTGACCAATCGTCAACCGCGTCAAAAATTTTTAAGTCCGCCGGAATTTGGTCAAAATAATCTATATAGAGAGGAAAGTAGGACCAAAGTATTATTTTAGTATTAGGTATTAAGTATAAAGTATTAAGTATTTTTTTCAAATTACTAATTACATTTTTAACAGAAAGAGCTGTATAAATAGTCAATTTATTTTTATGATTCCCTAACACCTGATACTTAATACCTAATACATAATACATGATACTTAATACTTTCTTCCTCCTCGTCATTGGCAGATAATCAACCGCGATAATCTGATTGACCTCCGACCGTTTTAACAGTTCTTGCAAAACAAAATAATTGCGGTTTTTAATGCCGTTTTGCCAATTATGCCAGTAGGACATGTTGAACATGAGAATTGTGAATTTTTGTCCGCCGAGTCGGCGGATTGAATTCTGACTTGACATTTTTTTAATCTGGGTGTAGCGTTTGAAGTTATTTTGAGAATTTAAAGGAAGGAGGTGGGAAGAATGTCAGAAATGACCGTTAAAGCTAGATTTATTTGGATCGGTTTGTGCTTGCTTGGCTTATCACTTATGATGGTGCCGGTAAGCACGGCTGACCCAAATTTTTTCACTTCCTTTTATTTTATAGGAGGGCTGGTATGGGCTTTTTTGATAGCGGTTTTTAGCGCTGTCAGACAGTGGAGTTGCCTGCCCAAAAGGAGGTGGAAAAAATGAAGACGTTTTTCCCAGTGAAACCGATAAAAAAATTTGTAAAATTATTTCTAGGAGGTGATTATTATGTTGTTAAAAGTGATAGGTCTCACACTTATTATAGTAGGTGCCATTATATTCACCACCCCTTTTTCAATTCTTTTCTCTAATATTATTGCGCTTCTGCCAATTATTATGATGATTTGCGGAATAATGATTGCAGTAATCGGATTTTATTTGCTTGCGCGGGAGAAGGAGGATTGAGGTGGTGATTTTTTCCGGCGCCGATGTCTAAATTCTAAAGACAGTCGGCGCCCTTTTTTTTAAACGGCAAACTCCCTCCTCACTCTCTCATATCCCTGCTGACCTAATTTTAACGCCAATTCCTCATCAGTCAATAATTTTATTAGAGCTTGACTTATTTCTTCAAATGACATCGGATCAACCAGCAAACCAGTAACGCCATCAACCACTGCCTCCGGCGCGCCGCCGGAGCGGCCGGCAATCACCGGCTTTTTAAAAGCCGCGGCTTCTAAAAATACAATGCCAAAGCCCTCAATATCTCCATTAATTTCGCGACATGGCATTATAAAAACATCACTGACTTTAAAATATTGATAAATTTGAGATGACGGCACAGCCCCTAAAAATTTGACCCTGTCAGTCAGATCATACTTTTTGACTAATGAAGTCAATATGGCGCGATCCGGACCATCGCCCACTATCCAATATTCCCAATTCATAATTCCTAATTCATAATTCATAATTTTTAATTTATTTAATGCTTCAATCACCTTGTCAAAACCTTTTCGTTCTACCAATCGGCCGACACTTAAGATTATTTTTACGCCAGATGGACGTTCAATAGGTGCTAATTTTTCAGCTACCGACCCTATAGCCGCAAGATCAATCTTGGGATAAACAGTTTTAAGCTTTTTATTGTCAATCTTATATTTTTTTAACGCCCTGTCTTTTACATAATTAGAATTAGTGATAATTGATCGCGCTTGCCGTAAAATCACCTTAATCCAAAATTTTTTCCATTTTGATAACTTACTGCTTAAAATATCTAAACCATGAACATAAACTAAATATCGCTTATGGCGCGTCAATTTAAAAATCAATCCTAAATATCCTAAAGGCAAAACTTGACCTATTCGCAGGCAGTCTATTTTATCTTTTTTGATTTGGCGCGCTGCCCCCCAAAAACATCTAATCCAACTCAAACGTCGGCTGGATATCTTTAAACGCAAAACTTGAATTGATTCGTCGCTTTTAGCTATTTGACGGTAATAATTAGCAATGCCGCCGATGTCAGGGGGGAATTCTAGGGTTAATAATAAAGATTTAGGCTTTACAATTTTCAATTTTCAATTTTCAATTTTCAATCAATTTTCAATGTTTAAATTTTCAATTTCTAAATAGTTTAAAAATTTCGTCATTGGAAATTGAAAATTCATTAAAAATTGGTATTTGAAAATTGATAATTCTATAAATATTTAAAAATAGCCTTTGCATCTATTCCGCCAACCGCCCATAACACTCCAAAATACGCCCCTCCTCCTATCAAAATCAAACTGTACCATGGTAAATATAAAGCTAATATTTTTATAATAGCAAACATCACAAAAGACGCCAATAAAATTCGCGCAAAACTTTTTGATAACGCCGGCAGGATTAACAAAAAACGATCTCGTAAAAAATATATGTCCGAGCAAACAATCACTATATGAGTGCACAACATGGCTATTGCAGCTCCGATTAAATAAAACTTTGGAATTAAAATAATGCTTAATAAAAACAGCGTAATGACCCCTAATCCCCTGCTAAAAGCAGTACATTTTTGCCTGTCAATAGCATTTAAAAGATTTCCAGTGGGAAAGGCTATAAAAATAAAAGGCAGAGCAAAAAGCATAATTTTGCCTGGCAAGACAGCGGATAGATATTCCGGCTTCCATAAAGCGCTGATTATATTTTGACCCAGCGCTAAAAACCCAAAGCCAATCGGCAAGCTGATAATCAATAAATATTCTATTGATTTTTCCCAAATTTTATTTAAGGCTGGCGATTTATAAGCCGAGAGGCTGCTAAAAGCCGGGTACAGCGCGCCCATTAAGGCAGTAGGAAGAGTCAAACTTAAGACAGTAACAATCTTAAGAGGAATAGTGTAAAAAGCTACTGCCCGGAAATCATCTGTAAGTTGTTTTATTAAAACAGTGTCTAAAGAATTAAGAATTTTGACTAAAATGCCTGCTACGGTGAACGCCGGCAGAGCCTTTAGAAAAAATTTTACTATAGACGGATCATAAGCTAATCTTATTTTAAATTTTAATTTAAAGATAACGACGGTTGCGCTAAAGATTAAATTTAAGCCAGTGCCGATAATTAATGCAATGATTAAATAAATGATGTTGCCGGATAATTTTATTGATGCGGCGCCGATGCCAATCACTATAAGTTGATAAATAATCACAGCAATGCTTTCGTATTTTAAATTTTGGCGCGAACGCAAAACCGCGTAAAATAAAGCTGTTAAACTATCAAGTAAAATCCAGATTAAAGCCAGCGCAAGCAATAAAAAATTGTCAGCCAAATGCAAATGGCTCAAACCCAAAATAACCAAAATCGCCAGAACCATTAAAGGAAGCTTGATTGTCAATAAAGTGTTTAAATATCTATTAGCGCGATCCGGCGATTTTGATGACTCGCGCAAAAATACCAAGTAAAGGCCCAAATCGCCAATAATAAAAAAAAGAGTAACAAAAGAAAGGACAAAATTAAAACGCCCCACATCAGAGGCGCCTCCGGGCAGATTATTTGAATAATACCAAAAATACAAAGTTGACAGTATTTTTTGAAGAATTAAAGCTCCTGTGTAAAACAAACTATTAGAAGCTATACGTTTGGTTGAGTGCATGAAGCTAAAAATTACCTCTTCTGCCACTGCGGGGCTCTGCGAGCTCTTTTGAGCCCAGGCTTTTTGCGCTCTTTAACGCGAGCATCGCGAGTTAACAACCCAGCCTGTTTTAATCTCTCTCTGTATTCAGGATCCAATTTAATCGCTGCTCGAGCCAAACCCAAACTCGCCGCCTCTGCCTGCCCATGAACGCCGCCGCCTCGAACTTTAATAAATAAATCTATCTTCTGCTTTTCTTTAATTAAATCTATAGATTTTTTCCTCGTGCAGGCGGATCAGACTCATTAAGACAACCCAAAAAGAGAAAATCAGGACCGTCGGCGGTTGGAAAAGAGAAACGAGAAGAAAGACAAAAAGAGACAGAAACGGCAGAAAATCAGTCAGGCTTTTTAACTGAAAACCGTTATTAGCATATTTTTTTAAGTCAACATAAACATCAGTTAAAACCGATTTGATTGCGGAAAAAAGTACGACGGAAAACATAATTAAAGATAGTAACCCGTATTCCACAAGCAACTG
>JBBTVS010000125.1:0-4273 GCA_038078695.1 Patescibacteria group bacterium | reverse complement strand
CAAGAAGCCGCTCAAGAAGAAATAATTGTTGAACAGCCAGCAATGCCAGCTCAAAGAGCAGAAGCTGAACAGACAGAAAAAATGCCAGAGCCGCTAAAAGAAGTTTTTAGTTTTAAAGAAATTTACAAGCCGAATGGGCTGGAAAGGATTTATCAAAAGATAAATAAACTTAAAACCGTAAAAGAATTAGATCAAAAAAGTTTTACCGAGCAAGTAAAACAGTTTTTAATAGACAGCTTGGTACCAAACAGAAGAGCGGCATTTACAGAGTTGGAAAAATCTGTAGCCAACATTAGCAATCAAGACGATCAGGATAATGCACGACGATTAGTTAAAACTCTACCCAGGACAACGACAGAGTTTGATAAAATAACAAACGAATTGCCGGGCCGCAGCCAGCAGGCTTGGCTTTCTTTTGAAAAGTATTACGGAGCCATAATAAAAGAGTTAATTTTTGTCGCCGGTTTAAAGCAAGAGTTGAATTTTGAGTTTGCTAATATACAGGATTACGATTTGCAAGAGACAGAAGAGCTTTTAGAATTATTCCGCGCGGATGAATCAAAAATAGAGACCGCTAAAGAGAAACAAATGGAATTTAAAAGTTTTCATCTTTTTAAAGACAGGGCTTTAAAACTATTGGAAAATAAATTAGCGATATATTATCCGGTATTTGCTAATAACCCAGAAATAAGACAAAAAATTAACAATATTAAATTAAACTGCAAATTAACTATAAAAGACTTAAAGTATGCAGAGCAAGACAAAAAAGAGGTAATGGCAAGTCTAATGGCAAAGATGAAAGAATATTTTAACGCATTGATGCAAAAGGCTGATGATTTGGCAAAGGCAGAATTTGGCGAGGTCAAAATAACCAGCGCCGCGGAAATGGCTGATTTTTTGCGCCAGCCGGAAAACACTCCGTACCGCGAAAGCCATAATTTTCAGATTAAAAAATTTGATCCAAAAGAAACTGAAAAAAGTATTTTACTGCCGGTTGCTCCTGCTGATTATTCGGAGGACAAATTAACAGTCTTGTCAATCAAAGAAAACTTGCCTGACGAAAAAAGCTTGCCTAATTTGCCAGAACCGCCTGATTCAAAAACTTCAGGCCATTGGCTGATTAAAAATCCGCAATTTGGCTATGAAATACAAGACGGGTGGCGGCGCTACGGCTCCCCGGCCGGCATAAAATACAGCCAAGCAGAAAACGGCGAGATAGAGATAGAAAAGGCTTATTTCCATACGGCAGAGGAAAAAGAATACTTTTTAGAGCAACTGCGCGGCAGGCCGGAGGATAAAGATCCAGAAAAAAGAGAAGCCAGAAAAGCAAACCGGGAAACTTATCGCAAAATGATTTTTGATTATTTAAGAGGCGCTGAAGATGAAACAAAAAATGATGAGGCGCAAAAAGAAATGCGCCGGCTGATAAAAGTATTCGGCCGCTCCCGCGGCTGGCACAAAGAGCATTTAGCTCAAGCATGCAGCAAAAGATTAGGCATAGAGCCGCCTTTAACCGGCGAGGAATTTATGGATGGATTTATCAAAAGAAAGGGCTATGTTTATTATAGCGAGGATATTATAAGAAAAAAAGCAGGCGGTTTGTCTTTAGAAGGAACAATTTTAAAAAAATCATTAAAAGATGCGCAAATTTCTGAAGAGCAAAAGACAGCATTAGCTCTTTATTTTAGCCGCAACAATACTTTAGACGCGCCTCCGGGTAGCGAAAAAAGCATAAAGCAAAAATGGACAGACGCTGTTAAAGATTTAGATCCAGATCAATTAAAAGAGATTTTAACTCGTTTTACCGATGTCCGCGCATCCTTAGTTGATATCGGCTTGGTGCAGAAAAGTTTTGACGCGCAGGGCAAGGTTGGCTATACGATGACTAATGCAGAAGATGTGGTTTTAATTCCTTATAAAGATAGCAAAGGCAATTACACAGCAATCAGGCGCCGTTTGTTAAAAGACAAACTTTCTTATAATTATCATGATCCAATTAAGCAATGCTGGAAAGAATATACTGAAGAAATAAACGGCGGTTTAGAGCCGGGCGGCAATAAATATTTAAGCGACCCGCGCGTGTACAGCGATTTTGAGCCGCGCGAATTAGAAGGAGCCGTGTATAATGCCGCTTTGCTTATCCCCAAAATTTGGGAGAGCCAAGAAGATTGGATCGCGGCCGGCGGATTAAAGGAACAATGGAATCCAAAGGAAGCAAAAGCAATTATTGCCGGCCAAGACATAGTTATCACAGAAGGAGAATTTAAATCAGCTTTAGCTTTTGAACTAACCGGCATCCCGCATATTGCTATTCCGGGCATTACAATGGTTGAGCCGGAGTTTATTCAACAAGTTGCCGAAGCCGGCCCAAGGAGCGTCACAATTGTTTTTGACGCTGATCCTGATGGAATGGCGCATCTGCGCGGAGATTTGCTTACCGACGCGGAGCGAGCCGCTTTTCGCATTGCAATGATGTTAGAAGCCGCGGGCGTGCCGATTAAGATTGCTATTTGGCCGGAAGAATATCGTAAGCGCTTGATTAAAACTGGAATTAAGGATACGGAAGATTTATCAGTGAAGCAAATAGATGGAATAGAAATTTATCAAAATAAAATTTTAGCCGGAGCCGTTTCTGTCCAGGATTATGTTCAAGAAGTCAATACTAAAGCTGGCAGAGAAGATCTCCGCTATACAAGGATAGAAAAACTAAACCCGACAATGGAACAGGCGCTTGCCCAAGAGCATGATTTAAGGATTGCTCTGGGAAAATTTATAACTGCCAAAAAGCGCGGAGCAGACCAAGCTCCAGAAGAGCTGTATAATAAAATTAACGAGCTTAACCACATTGCCGCGCTAATGTGGGAGCTAAAAAAAGAAACCTCGCATTTTTATTTAGGCACAGATTTAGACAAGCCGGCCGAACATGTTCCAAGCCTTTCGCCGGACATTGTGCCAAATGAGAAAGATAAACACTTAGTTACAAGAGATGGAGAATTAATACCTGCTGATAGAGCCGGGCAGAATATAATCAATTATCGGGTTTTGCTTAAAGATATGCTGACAAAAGACGAAGAGCTTTACTTTGCAGATCCAGCGGTTGACGAAAAGCAGATAATTGTTCCGTCAGCAAAGGCAGAATTAAATAATGCTCTTGATTTTGCAATTGAACTTAATCAGCTTGATAAAGAAGACCAGGATAAATGCCGCCAAATCCGAGCTGATGTGTTAAACGGCCTGTCTGCTGTAAAAGGATTAAATTGGCAGAAAATTATCCCTCAACCGGATCAATATTCTTGGGAGCAAAAGTCTTTAGAGCATGATATTGATCAGGCTGACTTGCTGCTGGCAGTTTATTTAAGGAATTTTGACCAGCAAGCGCAAAGGATTATCAATGAGTGCTTTGCCGGTGATGAAGAAAAAAAGCAATTAACTGATATTGCCAAGCGATTAGATAATTATTTGGAAGAAAAACTTAAACAAAAAGAATTTGCGGAAAAAGCCGCTTTTTATGTTATCGGCAATTATCTAATAGATAAATTTTCCAGCGATGATGTCCGGTATGAATTAGGGATGAAAATTTTTGAGAGCAAGCCTGGCGCTTTGGCAAAAAGATGCGAAATAGACATTGCTGGCTTAGATGAGAAGAAAAAGAGCTTGATAATGAAATTTACCGGCGAGATAGTTACAGAAGAATCTTTAGATGAGTCGCGGGTTGAAGAGCATAATCTTGTTAATACTTTGCGCGGTTCATACGCGGAGCAAAGGCGCGAATATCGCCTGGCTTTGAAATGGTGCGAAAGATATGCTGAAAACAACCCAAAACCTTATCTTGCAAGCGATATAATAAACAGAGAAGATTATTTAAAAAAATTAGTTGAAACTGCCTTTGGCATCTCTAATCAAAAAGAGCTTGATGATGTTATTGATGATTTAGGTTTAATGATTTTATTTCCTAATGATTTTGAGCAGATGCTGAATAGCACGGATGAAAATCTGAAAAATTTATTTTCTTACGAAGAAGAAAAGCCTACAAAAACCGGCGCCGCTAAAAACGGCCTGGGTATGATTCTGCATCAGGACGGCAAGTTTTCGCCAAAATTTATGGGCCCTGTTCTGATGATGGGTAAAAGCCCGTCTTTTGATCCAAAAGGCAAAAAAGATCCTGATGCCGGCGCCGTAATTCTTCCGCTTTACAATCAGGAACTGGAGCAAAACCCAGCGCTGTTTTTAGAAAGAGCTGACAAACGGCCGGTGTTTCCGGTTTTAGGACAAG
>JBBTVS010000124.1:0-9988 GCA_038078695.1 Patescibacteria group bacterium | reverse complement strand
CGAGGCAGACATAAGCTCTGGCGGCTGTTCATCGTCTTTGGTACCGACAATAAACTCCCAAACAATCTGGTCGCTCTCTACATGACAGCCAGCTTCAGCTATACAATCAGCCAATAACTGCTCCCAAGTATCTTTAAGACCTGTTTCTTCCGCACGCGGAAATAAAATGGCATATTTGCTTGATGCCGATGCACTGCCAAAAAGGTACGAGTCACGCGGCTCTGCAGCTCCAGACGGCATAAAATGCTGATAAAGTATAGACCTGCCCTCTAAAACAAATATACTATCGTCATCATGACCTGCTTCGCTATCGTTTACATCCTCTGGCCAACTGACGCTATCCCAATCATTATAATCAGATTCGCCATTATCTTTAAGTAATCTCAACTGCCCCCTGCCGGTTCCAGTAAGCGCTATTTGAAAACTGTCAGTCAATACAGTATTATTAAAAATAGTATCAAGAGCTGAACATCTATATAAATTCTCATCAATAGGCGATGTCTGCTCGCGAGAAGAAGCGACATCAATAATCTTAAAACTTTCTACAACTCCTCCTGGCGGAAAAAGCGTATCACCTCCATTATCTCCGCCGCCGCCTCCTCCGCCTCCTCCCAACTGCTGACCAATGCCTAAAATATAGCTGGTGATAGTCCAAGAAGTGGTGATAATCATTAAACCCGCGACTGTCCAAAGAATGGTTTTCTTTGCTTTTAAAACCTGCTCCTCGCGTCCGGCTGAAAACATCCATAAAACGCCGGCGTAAATCAGCATTATCACGCCTAAGATTCCCAAAAACCCCAAAGCAACATTAATAACGGTTCTAATGTTATCGCGAATATCTTTAGCTGACTCGCCTAAATTCAACTGCTCGCCTTGAGTTTGTCCCAAATCTAATTGGCATCGCGAATCCTCTAAAATCAATTCTGGAGAGCAATCATCCGGATTATCCGTAATATAGCCAATGCCGCCCTTGCAAATCTTATCTCCGTCAACTGCCGTACATACCAAGCCGCTGTCGCAAATCTCCGCTTCGCAATAATCGTCTAATCCGGCGGCATGCGCCGGTAAAATAGGAATAGACAGCAAAACAAAAAATATAGCGAAAAAAGCCGCTTTTTGGAACAGTCTGTTTAATGGGCAGTATCGAAACATTTAAATAAATTAAGCTGTTTTTTGTTTGCGATAACCGTAATTTTTCCAGCCAAAAGGTTCTTCCTCAATCTTGCCGATTTTTTTAAGATAATCCATTTGAGCCCGCTTGCGCATCTTATATAAAGCAGACTTCTTTTGCTGTCTCTTGTTTGCCTTTCTTCCGCAGACATTGCTCTTCTTAATCATCTGAAAAAAATTCATCCGTTTTAAACTTTCGCTGTAGCGACGCAACAACCGATCTATGGTTTCGCCTTCTTCCCGGATAATTTCAATCATCAAAAACACCTCCTCCCAGCAAATGCATATGCAAATGATATACTATTTGACCAGCATTAGAACCAGTATTAACCATCAGCCTGTATCCTTTTTTCGCTATTCCCTGCGTCTCTGCTATGTTCCGCGCCGCCAAAAACAAACTCCCTAATACTGTTTGATCTCCTGATTCTACATTATTAACCGAAGCTATGTGTTTGCGCGGCACTATTAAAATATGCACCTTGGCTTTAGGGTTTATATCATAAAAAGCAACTGCATCATTATCCTGATAAACTATTTGTGCAGGGGCTTTGCCTGTTATTATATCGCAAAAAATACAAGACATAAAGTAAATTTCTAATTTTATTTTAATCTCTTTTGAAGTTCTTTTTCCAGCCTATCCAACGGCACGCTCTCTTGAGCGCCGGCGTCCATTTCTTTAATCAAAATTTCATTGCTTAAAACTTCTTTTTCGCCCAAAATTAAAGTTAACCCTACTTGTAATCTGTTAGCCGTTTCCAATTGCTGTTTTAAACTTCGTTTAGATAAATTAAACATAATATTATAACCTAAGCACCTCAACTTGTCAAAAATAACTAAAGCCTTCTTGCCAGCTTCATCGCCTATTTGAGCTAAAAATATATCTACCCTCGCATGAACTGGAACTTTAATATTTTTTTCGCGAATCTTGCCTACAATTCGATCCAAGCCCAAAGCAAAACCGCAAGCTGGCGTTTCGTGTCCGCCAAGCATCTCAATCAATCCGTCATATCTGCCGCCGCCGCCAAGCGCCCCGCACCTTGAGCCGCTATCATCATCTTTCAGCCAAATCTCAAAAGCGGTGCGATTATAATAATCCAATCCGCGGACTATTTGAGGATTTAAAACATAAGGCAAATCAAACGCGTCTAAATATTCCAATATCTTCATCAAATGATTTTTGGACGCTTCGTCTAAATAATCAATTATCTGCGGAGCATCCATAATATATTCCGTGCATTTTCTCTTCCTGCAATCAAGCATGCGCAAGGGATTAGTTTTAAATCTTTGCTTGCAATCCTGGCAAATATATCGCGTTTTTGTTTGATAAAAACTCTTTAATTTTTTGATGTACAGCTTGCGGGAATCCCTAGTGCCAATGCTATTCACCTGCACTGCCGCATTCAGCCCCAAATCCCGCAAAATAACATAAGACAAGGTTATGGCTTCTGCGTCTGCTTCTGCAGCATCAGAGCCGATAATTTCCGCGTTAAATTGATGAAACTGGCGCAGCCGGCCTGACTGGGGGCGCTCATGGCGAAAACATGATCCGATTTGGAATAACTTTAAAGGCTTGGGCTGATTAACCAATCCATGTTCTATATAGCTCCTTGCTATGGATGCGGTAAATTCCGGGCGCAAAGACAAGAACTCTCCGCCTTGATCTTTAAAAGAAAATACCTCTTTTTTGACAATATCCGTCTCCTGGCCTATGCCCCGCCTAAAAAGCTCGGCTTGTTCTAAAACCGGAGTTTCTATCTCGCTAAATCCATAAGCAAACGCGGCTTTACGGCATACTTCCATAACCCATTGCCAAATTACCTGATCATGCGACAAAATGTCCCGCATACCCCTAATTGTTTGAAAACCTTTCTTTTTAGGCACTATAACAATTCAAAATTCAAAATGTAAAATTACAAATTTAAAATTAAAAATTTAATTTTGAATTTTGAATTGCAATTTTTAATTTTGAATTTTGAATTTTGAATTTAGTTCAATACTCCGGTTTCTTCAACAAACCAATCTTGTCTAATGGCCAGCCGCGCAAAATCGGCTCGCCTATCACATTTTGTATATGAATAGGGCCTAGGCGGCGGGAATCCAAACTGTAACCTCTATTATCCCCCAAAACATAAATTTGATCAATATCTAATAAAATATTATTATAACTGCCGCTTAAAGTCTTAAATTCAAACGGCAGATAATTTTCATCCAAAATAAGACCATTGGGATGAGTATCGTTATAAATTTTTACATGATTGTCTGCTATTTCCACCCTTTCCCCTGGCAGACCGATCAATCTTTTAATGTAAAACTCGCTAGGAGCATTGGGCGGATGAAAAATAAGCGCTCTGCCCCTGTCTCCCTCTTGAAACTTGCCAAACTTTTGAGGAAACCGATAAGGCAGTTGATAAATAATCAGATATTCGCCGTCAGAAAAATTTGGCTCCATGGAAGATCCTTTAACATAAAAGGGCTGAAATAAAAACCATCTAACTAAAATAATGATTGAAGCGCATATAGCCGTAACTTTAACCAATTCTAAAACAAAATCTAAAATATTCCTCCACCACGCGCTTTTATATTGATTTAATTCTGTATTTTTTAAAGTTGAATTCATATAATAGGCAATCATATCATATTATCAAAAATTTGCCAAATGCGTAGAAAGCATCTATAATAAAAAAATTCCGTTCTAACTGGACAAACTTATGGCATTTATTAAAAAACCGATCTCTGAAACCGTGAATTTTTTAAAGCCTGCTATAAAACCGCTAAATTATTCAATACAGCCAAAACAGCGAGGAAACAAACTAAAAAAGATTTTGCTGTATTTTTTTGTTTCTCTCATTATTGCAGTTGCCGGCTTTTCCTTTCGCATTGTTATATCATCTAACGAGGCCAGCCGCAATTTTAAAGGAGGCGGCATCTTAACCCAATTAAAAAATCTGCTAATTAAAAAAGATGATGATTTAGCCGGCCTTAAAGAAGACAGAATTAACATTTTAGCTTTAGGTATTGGAGGCGAAAACCATCCAGGACCTTTTTTAACTGACACTATTATTTTGATCTCCATTAAGCCAAAAGATAAGCAAGTCGCGATGATCTCTATCCCCCGCGATTTATATCTAAATACCCAAAATTTTGGCGGCGCTAAAATAAATGCTTTATACGGTTTAGGAGAAGCGCAGGGCAAAAACCAGGGAGGCGAATTGATTAAACGAGCAATAGCTGAAACCTTTGGTATAAATATTCATTATTACGCCCGCATTGATTTTAGCGGATTTATAGAACTGATTGATGCTTTGGGCGGAGTTGACATTTATGTTGATCAAGCATTTGCAGACAATCAATTTCCTGACAATAACTTTAAAACGCAAACTATTAGTTTTGAGGCTGGTAAACATCATTTTGACGGTTCAACCGCCCTTAAGTACGCTCGTTCGCGGCACGGCAGCAATGGCGAAGGTTCTGATTTTGCCAGAGCTAAAAGACAGCAGAAAATCATATTAAGCCTAAAAGATAAGATGCTAGAGCTAGGACTATTATTAAGACCTGACAAAATCAATAAAATCATCCAAATCTTGGGAAGCAGCATAGCCACAGATATGGAAATATGGGAATTGCTTAAATTAAGCAAATTAGCAAGCGGCATTTCAAACGACAATATCATTCAAAAAGTTTTGGATGATTCTCCTAACGGAGAATTGCGGCCCATAACAGGCATAGATGGCGCGTTTCTGTTGATTCCAAAAAATAAACAAAAACTGGAATCAATAGCGCAAAATATTTTTCAAATAACAAAATGAAGATCGCTCTTGTTGGTCGTCCAAATGTCGGCAAATCATCGCTCTTTAATCGGATAATAGAGCGCCGGCAGGCCATAGAAACAAATATACCAGGCACTACCCGTGATCAAAATCGCGGTATTTTATATTTTAAAAATATTAAATTTGAATTAATTGACAGTCCAGGGTTAATCGCAAAACACATAAAACAAGGTACTGAAAATGACGATATTTTAGAGCGCAACATTCAACTGCAAGTTAAGCGAGCTGCTGCAGAAGCGGATATTATTCTTTATGTAATTGATTTTAAAATCGGCCCGACAGCAGAAGATTATGAACTGATTAAAAAATTGCGCCGCGAAAAAAGAAAACCAACTATTTTAACGGTTAATAAATCTGATAAAAATGATGAACAAATTGAGGCTTTAAAATATATTAAATTGGGCTTGGGCCAACCAGAGGCAGTCTCAGCCAAAAACGGCCGCGGAGTTATGGAATTATTAGAAAGAATCGCTGCTCTTAATAAAAAAATAGGCAAAACAACAAGTCCGTCATCTGACAAATCTTTGCCTGCGATTAACTTATCCATCATAGGCAAGCCCAATGTCGGCAAATCGTCGCTTTTTAACGCTCTTCTGCAAGAAGAGCGCGTTGTAGTCTCCCCTGTTCCGCACACAACGCGCGACCCCAACAACACGCAAATCAATTATAATAATTATCAATTTAATTTAATTGACACGGCCGGACTGCGCAAAAAAGCTAGGGTCTATGAAAGCGATCAGATAGAAATTTTCAGCGTTCAAAAAACTTTGGAAGTTATCAAAAAAAGCAATATAGCCTTATTAATAATTGATTGCTCGCAAAGCGCGACTGTTCAAGATTTAAAAATAAGCAAACTTATAAACGATAATTATTGCGGCTTGATAATTATCGCCAATAAATGGGATAAAATTTTGAACAAAGATACCAATTCTTTAACTAAAATGCGCGAATATATTTATGCCAGATTTAAATCTTTAAATTGGGCGCCGCTTATTTTTACGGATGTAAAAAATCCTAAAGCCGGACATATGTTCGGGTTGGAGGAAAAGTATCTAAAAAGCTTCCAATCTCTTCAAAAAAATTTAAAATCTTTGTTCCTTGCAAACCCGCTCTATCAGCTATTAGACCTTGTTATTGCCGTTAATCAAAACCAAAATCAATATCTGCAGCCGGAAGAATTAAATTTAACCCTGCTCAAAGCTATAAAAAAACAGCCGCCGCCTAAAGCAAAAGGCTTTCGCCGGCCAAGGATCATCAATTTTAAACAAGTTGAAATTAATCCTCCGTCTTTTATGATAACTCTGCCGCCAAAAGTTAAACTGCCGCAGTCTTATTTAGGCTACTTAAAAAAACAACTGCGCGCGAAATTCGGTCTGTGGGGCACGGTGATAAATATCAAATGTCAAATGTCATCCGCCAAATCAACGGACAAAAGTTAATCGTCGGTCTCGGCAATCCGGGGAAAAAATACGAAAAAACTCGCCATAATTTAGGATTTATGGTTGTTGATGAATTGGCTAAAAAATTAAAAATTGACCGAACAACTTTTGTGTTCAATAAAAAATTTAATGCTGAGACCGCAAAAATAAAAGGCTCGTCAGTTTGTCCGAGCGCAGCCGAGCTTAGGGTGAGCGAAGCGAACCCCGACCGAGCGAAGCGAGGGAGTTTGAGGCAAGCGACGAGGACAACTGACGAGCCTTTCTACATTATACTTACCAAACCTCAAACTTTTATGAATAATTCCGGGTTGGCTGTAGCCAAAATCGCCAATTTTTACAAAATAAAAACACCCGACATTTGGGTGATTTATGATGATATTGATCTTCCGCTTGGAATCTTGCGCATACGGCAAAATGGCTCATCAGGCGGACACAAGGGAGTACAGTCTATTATTGATTCCTTGGGCTCTTCAGACTTTGCGCGTTTCCGTTTAGGCGTTGGTCCTGTGCCTTTAAAATTTGACCCGGCTGATTTTGTGCTGAAGGCTTTTGATAAAAGCGAGCCGGCGCTTGCACGCGATATGGCGAAGAAGGCCGTTGAGGCGGTTTTTGAGAAAATGCGGAAAGATGTTCTGGTTCTTCGCCCATGATAGGCTCAAGCCAGCGGACTAATTTTTCCTCAATCTCTCTGCGGGGAACAGAGTATCTTTCTCTGGAGACTTTAATGATTTTATCGCGCGAGCTTACTTCTCTTGCGCCAAGCGGAGCCAAAGTTTCCGCGGAAAAGGATCGCGATGTGGCGCCGTTTATCATTAAGCGCAGAACAATTTCGTACTTGCCTAAATTTACTAAATCCTGGGCCAAAAACTCAGGAGAAAATTGCAACTCTAAAACTTGCGCGTCCTCTGAGCCGATTCCAAAACAAATTGTAGAGCCTACATTGCCAAAAACCGCGGCAGCCACTAATTCGTCCAATTGTTCTATGTATTGATGCGCCATAATCAAATTTAAGCGATATTTGCGGGCCTCGGATAAAATAGTGGCAAAACTTTCCGTGGAAAAATTCTGAAACTCATCAATATAAAGATAAAAATCCTCTCTTTCCACTTCTGGCTTGTCCGCCCGCATCATAGCCGCTATCTGCAATTTGCTGATAATAGTGGCTCCCAAAAGAGCGGACACATCCTCTCCAATCAATCCTTTTGACAGATTCACCAACAAAATTTTCTTTTTATCTAAAATATCCCTAAAGTTTATTTTAGATTTAACCTGTCCTATCATATTTCTAATCAAAGGAATGGAAATAAACTGCCCGATCTTATTTTGAATAGGGCTAATGGCTTCCACTTGGAAAGTCTGGTTATATTTAGAATACTCGTTCAGCCAGAAACTTTTAACTACCGGGTCCGCGACTTGCCTGATGAGCTTCCTCCTGTATGGAGTATCAACAAAAATGCGCGGTACGCCTAAAATAGTATTGTCTTCTGTTTCAAGCAATGTTAAGAGCGAATTGCGAAGCAAATATTCCAAGCGAGGACCCCAAGAATCCGCCCATATTTTCTTAAAAATTCCCACTAAAGACGAAGCGATTAAAAATCTGTGCGCAATGCCCTCTTGAGACAAAATATTAAAGCCAATTGGATGTTCCTGGTCTGCAGGATTAAAATACACGACATCATTAATCCGTTGTGATGGAATTAAATCTATAATGCTTTCCACTAAATCGCCGTGGGGATCAATAACAGCCACTCCTTCGCCGCGCATTATGTCTTGGTAAATCATATTCTCTAACATCGTTGTCTTGCCCATACCAGTCTTACCGATTAAATACATATGCCGGCGCCTATCCTCGCGCTTAATGCCGAATCGTTGGTTTAAACCGCGAAAATTTGTCTGCGCGAAAAAGGCAATGTCTGGATCAAAAAGACTATCCCCAAGGCCCGAATCCTGCGGCAGAGGCTGTTTGGGATGGACTTTTTTTGAAAGAACTTTTTTAATCAAGCCGCTCTTTTCGCTTAATTCCAACATAGGAAAATGCCAAAGAGTGGCAAGCTCCTCCACGCTTAAAATATTTTTAACTTCTGTAAGCTTTAACAACCGGTTCCAGCGGTTTGGCTTATCCGGTCCTGTGCCGCTGTATCTCGCTTTAACTCTTCTTAAAAACCACCTTTTGCGGTATTTAGCGCGAAGTTTGGGAAATAAATATGGGGGATAATCAACCTCTATCTTGATGTCAGATCCTAATGAGTTCATTTGCGGATTAGCAAACTGTCGCATAATGCCTTGAAAATCGCCAGTTACATGCCTAGAATCAAATATAGATGCTGGGGCAATGTAGATAGCGCGCACAAAAGCGGAAAAGCCAAAGCGGGAGGCTTTTTCCCGAATAGCTTTGACAACTAAATCATGCTCCGGCGGGACCATTGTTAAAAAATCAGAACTTATTGCTTTATGCTTCTCTTCTTTTGATGAACCGAGTAAGCCCTCGGAAAAAGCTGATAAAACCGATGAAATCAGCCTTAAAATCGGCCCATATAAACTGTAAACAAACCGGTCGCTCGCATCCTCTTTGCCGGCGACTATATTTTGAATAGCGCGATTTCCCGCTTCCTGCCAGTTTTTGCGCGTCGGCGTTATTACTATCTGATACCAAAACCGTTCGCCGCGCTTAAGATGCGACATTATCTCCAAGATTGCGGCTAAAGGATCCGCAAATTCCTCGCCGCTTGCGTCCGTAAATAAAGGGTAAGTGCGGATAGGATAATAAGGAGGCTTGTTTAAAATAAATTCCGTGCCCCAAATATCATAAACCTGATCCGGAAGCGCTTCTCTATTTTCGGTAATTAAATCTTTAACCTCAATGGCTTCTGTATAATCTTTGATCTCCGTAATTTGAGCGTCCGGATATTGGGCGTAAATCGCTTTTTCCAAAAGGGTACGGTATTTTTCCGGCACATAAAGAGCGAATTGGACATAGCCGTCTTGGCCTATAATCTCCATGCTAGTCTGCAAAACATATTGCCCCTTCCACCATTTATCGCGAAGAAAAAATCTTGATTTAATCGCGTAAAGCTGGGAAATTATGTTTTCTATGGCTTTTGCAGTTTTAATTTCGTCCGGCGGAATATCTATAGCTAAGGTTGCGAATTTTACTGTCTCCCGATATTTTTTGCGACGCCAATTAAGCCAAAACCTTATAAATACGCCCAGAATCAAAAAAAGGCACAGTAAAATACCGCCTATTGCGAATAAATAACGCGCGAGCTCTGCCGGATGAGTTATTAAATTATGCCAAAAAGAAAAATCAAAGCGGATGGTCATTTGTCATTCATATTATACCATAAACCGTGAAATCTCAAAACTTTGCCGTCCACTTTATCTCCTCTGATCCTGTTTGATAATTTGCCCATCGCGCAAGCACAAATAAAAAATCCGATAAGCGATTGAGGTACATAATAACATCTTTGACATTTGGATTTGATTTGACATTTGACATTTGACATTTGACATTTGCTCCTACTACCCTTCTCTCTGCTCTGCGGCATACTGCCC
>JBBTVS010000123.1:0-12360 GCA_038078695.1 Patescibacteria group bacterium | reverse complement strand
CGACCAATCTAATCCCCCTTCTCTCCTATCACATCAGCCAAAAACACCTGCGCTGCCGCGGCTACCGGAATAGCTATAAGCGCGCCGATAATGCCTGCCAGCCGTCCGCCGATTACAATCACTAAAATAATTATAATCGGATTTAAACCTACTGTTTTCTGCATCACTTTTGGCACTAAAATATGATTTTCCAACTGCTGTACGACAAAATACAAAATAATTACCGCCACTGCGGCCCAAGGAGAACTGCCAACTACTAATAAAACCGCTATAACTCCGGATAAAAACGGCCCTAAAAAAGGAACTATCTCTAAAATTCCCGCTATTAAAGCCAGCACTAACCAATAAGGAATGGCATCGGTTATAAAATTTATAACAAATAAACTGGCCCCTGTAATTAAAAATATTACCAGCGATAAAAACAATTGCCCTCGCAGCCAGCGGCCCATTTTCCGCTGAACCTTATTCATTACCCTTGTAAAATAAGGTTGGTAATTAATCGGCAGAATTGATCGAAAAAATCTTTTTAATCCCCGATCCTCTACAGACAAATAAAAAGTTAAAACCAGCACTAAAAATACGGTAAACCCGCCGCCAAAAATACCCTTGACTGCCGGGATAACTTTGCCTGCCAAAGAATTCAAAGTTGAAGAAATTGTATCAATGTTTTGCGAAGTAGCAGCTCCTAAAGATGGGGTATTTAAATTCCACTTATCCACCGCTTGCTGATAATAGCCTGGCAGTTTATTAGCTAATACCTTTACCTGCGAGGATACAGCCGGCGCTATTAACACGCCGATAACTGATATTGCGGTAAACAGCAGAACATACACAGCCGCAATGCCAAAACTGCGCGGAAAATGGCGCCGCTCAAGCCAGCTAACCCATGGATCCAAAGCAGAAGACAAAACAATGCTTAAAAACAAAATCAAAATTATGTCGCGGATAAAGTATAAAAAAATTAAAACCAGTATTACTATAATAACGCGAATTAGAGATGAATAGGAAATATTTAGATTTGATTTCTCATTTGTCATTTGAAATTTTATAATTCTAATATTCGCTTAAACTTATCTTTTTGACGATATGCCCCAATCACCGCCAAATTTAATCCTTGAGCCGTTATGACTTCCTGGGCAATTTTTTTAATTTGATTGATATTGACGCGCTCTATCTCCAGTAATTTCTGCTCCGGCGTTTTAACTATGCCTAAAATCATTTCTTGTCCGCCTGCCCAAAAAGCTAACTCATCTGATGTCTCAAGAGAAAGCGCCAGCTTGCCCCTAATAAAATCTTTAGCTCTTTTAAATTCTGACTGGGTTATGCCCTGATCCTGTATTTGACGCAGTTCTTTAAGGATTAACTTAACCGCTTTTAAAGTTCTTTTATTATCCACTCCTGCTTTAACCAAAAGGTAACCGCAATCTTTATAAGCTTCAACAGTAGAATTGATATAATAGCAAAGCCCCTGGCGCTCTCTTATATTAATAAACAAGCGGGACGACATATTTCCTCCTAATATTATACTTAATAATTTTAAAGCTGGCAAACTTTTGTGGTCTGCCGGATAAGCGCGCAATGCCATCGCCAAATGCGTCTGATCTGTTTTTTTGTAATGAACTTTAACTTGCGGCTTAGTTTGAACTTCTTTAACTAATTGACTTTTCTTCTCTACTTTTTTCTGACTAATATCAGCCAAATAACTTTGAACTTTGAACTTTGAACTTTGAACTTTGTCAATGTCTCCCGCCACAATCACCACAGTATTCTCCGCCGTATAGCGCTCTTTTAAATACTGACGCAATCTCTGTTGTGTAATCGCCTTGATCGTCTCCGCCTCCCCTATCACCTTCCATCCCTGCGGCTGATTCCCATACAAAAGTTCTTCAAGCAAATCATCAATATATTTAATCGGCGTATCTTGATACATATTCATTTCTTCTAAAATAACTAATTTCTCGCGCTCAATTTCTGCAGAGTCAAGCTTGGAATGCAAAAAAATGTCCGAGATGACATCAAGAATTAAATCAAAATGACGGCTGTCCGCTTTGGCGTAATATCCAGTCCATTCTTTGCCGGTGAAAGCGTTGTACTCTCCGCCGATTGAATCAAGCTCTTCGGCAATAGCTAATGTTGAAGGACGTCTCGCGGTCCCTTTAAAAAACATGTGCTCCAAAAAATGCGAAATGCCGTTTATGTCCTTGCTCTCATATTTTGAACCGGCTTGCGCCGCCACGAGCACGGTAACGGTTTTAGTGTCTTTCATGGGCACAGTAATTAACCGCATGCCGGATTTAAGTTTTGTTTTGGTGAAGGTCATGGAAATCAAAATTACTCTTCTAATAATTGCTTTCTTTTTCTTAAGGTATGACTTTTAAATGCGTCAAAAGAAGGATCAAAAATTTTAACCCTCTCATCTACGAGCTCAAGATCATCAGGATAATTTTTAAGTAATTTTTCAGGATCATCATAATACGCTTGGGATGTAAAAGCGTTATATTCTTCTGTTTTTGTATAATCATTGGCAATTTTTTGGAACATCTGTTCTGTTTGAGGAGATGAATAAAGATTATTTCCTTTTTCTAATCTTTGGGCGATTTTATAAAAAAATCAATTCTTTGAAAGTTGTTCAAAAGCGATGAATGCGCCCAATCTGTAGCATGTCCAAAAACCTCATGATGAAGCACTCCTATTGCATATTGCAAAGCTTTTTGAGGTGCAAGTGGAAATTTTGCTACTGAATAAATATGTACTTCTTTTTTCCTCCAGGCAAAATTTTCTATTTCAATAGTCCTAATTTTGCCGGCTGGTCTATTCACAAGTCCTTGAATTAAATCTAAATCTTCTTTGTCACGACCTGGAAATTCTAAATTTTTCCATCTTTGAAATTTTATTTCTTGTGATTTTTGCCAATTAAACCAGTTAATCTCTGCTATATGAGAGGACAGTATATCTTGAGGATATGTTAAGTTTAGGATCGCTTCAAGTTTTTGTAAATCAATACCGCTATCTTCAAAACCTTTAAATAATATTTCTGACTGCATTAGTTCTTGTTTTTTGTCAGTAAAAGAAAAAAGCCAATGGGCTTTAATATCTGCTAACAATTCAAGCCCTTGTTGATTAATATTCTCAACGCTTGCTTGTTTATCTTCCTGATCCCAATTCTTTTCATTTTGAACTAATCTTTGAATTTCGTCTGTAATAATTTGGCTTCGGTCAATAGCGAAGTTTATGCTAGCGGCTATTTCAAAAAAGAATAAATTTTTCTTATATTTTCGCTGCAACCATTCTAATTTCTCTTTAATATTATTTTTCCGCAATAACCCTTCAAATTGCTGATATTCTCTAAACCACTTCTCGTCAAATTTGTTTTCTATGTTCTCTCGCACATTTGAATCAAGTTGCTCTATAATATTTGTCTCCCATTTTTCAGGCGCTAATTTAGCACAACCTAAAAATCCCAAGCCGCACCCAGCGGTCATTGTTCGTTTAATAAATTCTCGACGTGATAATTTTTCAGGCATACTGCGTCAACCCCCAAAATAATTCTCCATAGCAAATTTAAATTGTTCAATAAACAATTTTTTAAACAGCCAAAGATTATTTTGTTCGTAAAATAGAATAATCGCTTTCTTATAATCAAGCTCGTCGATGCTTCTGTAAGACAAAGGGCAAATATTATGCGCCATTAAAACAGCATTGCCCAGCAGACGGCTGGTTCTTTTGTTGCCGTCTTCAAACGGCTGAATATAAGCAAGCAAAAGCATTAAAATAATCGCCTTGGCAAAAGGATTATTTTCTTTGTTAACAAGCACGCAAGTTCTCTCTATTGCTTCTTGAATCTGGAATTGATTATCTAAAGGCGCGTATTTGGTCCCGGTAATTCTAACTATTCTGCGGCGCAGATTTTTTGTCACTTTTAATTTATCAATTATTAGAGAATGCACATCTTCTATCTTAGCTACTGACAAAGTCTTAAATTGACTTTGATTTTGCCTAATATAATCAAGTACTTTTTTATGATTTAAGATCATCAAACTTTCTTCTTTGGTATGTCCGCTTGGCTCTTGCTGTTCTTTGAGCAACTGCTCGGTTTCCAGCAAAGTGTAAGTATTGCCCTCAATGCGCGAAGATTTCCAACTCATCTCTATTGTTAATCTTTCAAATTCTTTCTTTAATAAAACATCAGAAAAATTTTTGATGTTTTTTTGATATTCCTGATTCTTGGATTGCAAAAACACTTTTTCTTCATCAGTTAAAATATTTTTGAGATATGAAAAAATACTAAAATCAAATCTCTCTTTAATGTGTCTCCCATCTTCTTCAATCTTAAAATATTGCTCTGCATCTATGGGTTTAATTAAATTATATTGCGAAGATAGTCTGTAAACGACCGCCCGTCCTTGACCTTGAGATTCTATCAAACCTAAATTAGCGAGCTGTCTTAAATCTCTGTTAATGGTAATTTTGGCAACCTTCTTGCCGATTGACTTTAAAATCTCCAATGCAGAAGCCTGATTTTTTGTGTCAATGAATTGCAAAATGTGCTCTTGCCGCTTGTTTAAATTATTTAAAGAAAAAACCATAAAATTATCGCATCTTTTTTTGCTATATTCGTATCATAAATGATACAAAAACGCAATTACTTTGAATTAACATAATAAGATCATACGATCCTTGACTTCATTCAGGATGACAACGGCAAAATTGAGATTACTCGCTATCAGTTCAATTTTAAAATCACACAAACTTCTCCTTCAAAAAACCTCCTAATTCCTTAATCCTAACCCTCTCCTGCTTCATTGTATCGCGATCTCTAACCGTGACTGCTTTATCCTCTAACGTCTCAAAATCAACTGTTACGCAATACGGGGTGCCAATTTCGTCTTGTCTGCGGTAGCGCTTGCCGATAGAGCCGGAATCATCATAAGCTATTACAAAATTAGGTAAATGACCCAAGTCCTGCCGTAATTTTTTGACAATTGCGCGCGCCTGCTCAATTAACTTTTCTTTTTTCATCAAAGGGAACACCGCAACTTTAACTGGCGCCAGCTTTTTATCTAAACGCAAAATGACTTCTTGATCTTGGCGGCTATCTTGACCTCTGCCGCCCTCAATCTCGCCATATGCGTCGCACAAAACCGCCAAAACCGTCCGCTCAACGCCAAAGGTTGGCTCAATCACATGCGGAATAAAGGTTTCATTAGTTTGCGGATCCCGATATTTTAAATCTTGACCTGAATGCTTCTCATGATTCTTTAAATCAAAATCAGTGCGATAAGCTAAGCCGTAAAGCTCTTTTTGACCAAAAGGAAACTTATACTCAAAATCAATAGTTCTTTTAGAATAATGCGAAAGTTCATCTTTATTATGTTCTCTAATGCTGTAATTTTGAGAGTTGATGCCGATATAATTCAACCATTCTGACATTGCTGATTGCCACTCGCCAAAAATCCGCTCCCAATCTTGCTCGCGGATAAAATACTCAATCTCCATCTGTTCAAATTCCAAAACGCGAAAAATAAAATTGCCAGGGGTAATCTCGTTGCGAAACGCTTTGCCGATTTGCGCAATGCCAAAAGGCAACTGCACGCGCGTGGAATCCAAAATATTTTTGAAATTCACGAACATGCCTTGGGCCGTTTCCGGACGCAGATAAACAGTATTCATTTGATCGTCAACCGGACCAATGTTAGTTTTAAACATCAAATTAAACTGCCGTGCTGTGCTTAACTTTCCACCACAGTTAGGGCACCGATCTATCTTTAGCAATTTCTTGGCGATACTACGCTCTATCTTATCTTCTATCTCTATTAACTGGTCTTCTCTAAATCTTTGGTGACACTCTTTACACTCCACCAGCGGATCCGTAAACCCGTCCACATGTCCCGACGCCTCCCAAACTTTTGGGTTCATCATCAATGCCGCGTCAATGCCAATAATATCATCGCGATTAACAACAAAATACTGCCACCACAAATCCTTGATGTTTTTCTTTAATTGACTGCCAAGAGACCCAAAATCCCAAGAATTAGCCAAGCCGCCGTAAATCTCCGACCCCGGATAAATAAACCCTCGCCTCTTGCACAAAGAAATAATTTTTTGCATTTTACCCGCCGAATCGGCGAGCCTGCTTTCTTGAGACATAAAAAAATTAGAAATTAGAAATTAGAAATTTCACCCTCTCTCCCTTAACCTCCACAGGCACGGTTAAATCCTGCGAAACAGCGCTAAATAAAGGCTCTGCCTCTACTGCAAATTCCTCAATTTCTTGATTGTACGGCACTTCTATCAAATCAAAACTAAAATTAATAACTAATTCTTGAGCCGGCTCTAAAGCTTTAAGGCCAATAAAACGTATCTTTTTCTCGCTCTCGGCTATAACTTCGTATTTATAATCGTCTAAAACCAGCAAGCTGTCCCATAAAAGCAAGTCTTGGCTGTCATTTACTTTTAATTCCAAAACGCCGTTTTCTAAAATCAAAATGCTAAAATTATTGATGACTACCTGCGCCCGCAGAACCTCGCCAAATTTTGCTTCTGACGCTGATTTTACTTCTATCTCAACTTTAGGATCCACCACTCCAGCGACAAATACGGCCTGGTTTTGCAAAATAAACTGACCGTTTTCCTCAATGCCTGCCTCTGCTCTAAATTCTTTTAATTCTCCGGCGCGCGCCTGCAGGTTTCCTGTTATTTTTAACTCTCTCTCTTCGCCAGCCTGCAGTTTATCAATTAACCAAACTCCATCCGTAACAACAGCCGAAGTTTCGCTTATATTCAAATCTGGAGGCAAAGTCAATTTAATCTTAACTTTATCTAAAATATTCTCTGAGGTATTTTTAACTAATATGCGGCACTCTGCTTTCTGTTCAGGCAGTAAATTATCAGGCGCTTCTAAACTAATATCCAATACTGATTTATTGATGTCAAACTCCGCCTCTGCCTCTTCTTGAAAAGTGGAATGAAAATTAGTAGGCTTATAAAACATTTTAGCCTCAATCTTTTTGATTTCTTCGCTATAGCCTAAAATCTGCCCTTTAATCTCTAACTTTCTGCTGTTATTCGGTTCTAAAGCCGGCAATTTCCAATAATTTTGATCAGAATTTTGCGGATGCTCCGGGGAACTGTCTAAAAAAATAAAATTATCCGGATACAAAACAGTCAGATATAAATCTATTAAGCGGGCTTTGCCAATATTTTGATAAGTAATAACCAATGTAACTGTATCGCCTGAATCTACTTGATTTGGCGCTTCCGCCTTCATTAACAAAGGTTCGTTAATCACTGTTGGGTCTGACTGTAAAGGGATAGCACTGCCTTGAATAATCCAATAAATGCTCGCTAAACCCAACGCGCTAATTAGCGCAAAAACAATAAATAGGATTAAAATTGATCGCCAATTTCCTCTCTTCTTTAAAAGATGCATATCTTCCCTGTTCCCTGTCTGATACCACTGGGACATTAATTGATCTGCTTCTAAACCGCGCTTTTCGCTTTCAGAATCAGGTCCTGGGATCTTGGTTTTTTTAAAAAAAATGCGCATTAACTAAAAAACAAAGCTATAAAGTTTTTTCTCATCAAGAGCCCGGCGCAAGTATTGATTTATCAACATCCGCGCTTCCTCATTCACTATTATACCATCCCCGCTAATGTCCGCAAGGAGCAAATCTTCCAATTTCTTCTCATGTTTTAAATCCGGCGCATGACCAAGGTGAATTAGAAGATGGAGAAGATAATGATAGATCAAATCTTGTAATTGGAGGGTAACTTGCCTGCCCGCCGTATTGGAGGGTAACTTGACTGTTGTTAATCTCTGCAATGCTTTGACTAATAGATCAAAAACTTCTTTATCTTCTTCTAGGCTTTCCGTAAGCTTATCTAAACTCTCCAACAGAACTGCTGCTGTCTCCAATTTAACTGGATTTTGACGAACCGCGACGAATGATTTTAAAGTGCGCGCTTGCGCCAAAACATCAAACTGCCTGCCCTGCGCTATCATAAGATATGACAAAATACCGGGCTCCAAATGCCCGGCTAACTTGCTTTTAATCTTGTTTGATCCGCGCGCCAAGAGAATCAATTTGCCAAAATCTTCCGTATAAACCGTATAAATGCGATCAAATTCTTTGTATTTTTGATATTTGATAATAACGGCGCGAGTATTGTAAGTCATAAATAGGTCTAATTTCTAATGACTAATTTCAACAATCTTCTCTCTTCCTCTTTCGCCTTTAATGATATCAATTGCCGATTTTTTGACATCAAACTCTTGAGCTAAAAATTTAACAAGCTCGCGATTTGCTTTGCCTCTCTGCGCCGGCGCCTTAATTTTTACTTTTAAAAAATCGCCATCTTGCGCCGCGATTTCGTTTTTAGAGGCATTGGGAATTACTTTGACATTGAATTGACGCATTTTTTTTGCTTCTATTTTAAAAATTGTTTCACTACAGCCCCATGTCCGGGCCGAAATTTACCTTCAGGATCAAAAGTCGCAATATCAACCCATTCATAAGATAAATGCTCGTCTGACAATTTAATCTCGCCGCCCAAATAGCGCGCCTCATAGCCCACTATAAATATGCGGCGATAATGATCTTGTTTTAAAAGCATATCCCACATCTTTTCTCGTCCCAACCCTATTGGATTAGAATTTATTTCTAATTTGACCTTGTCGCCCAGCTCTTCAAGCGCCTCGCGATTTAGGCACTCTAACAAAGGAGTGTCAAACTCCTGCATATCTAACCGTCCGCCGGGCAAATCATAAAAGCCGTGAATAGCGGCTTTTAAAATTAACAGCTGATTTTGATTATTTACGATTAACAGTTTTTGAGTGATTTGAAACAAATCAATGTGCCGCTTTTTTAAACTTTGACTTGGAAGAGCCTCGCGCTTTAAATAATCAAACAATTCATCAAAATTATTAAAAATTTTTCCTCGCCTTAACGCCATATACAAAGTATGCGATTTAATTTTGCGCTGATCGCCGTCAACCACCAAAAAAATTGGCTTGCCGTATTCATAAGCCTCGTGCATCTCGCGAATTGTCCCTGACAAATGATCATCATCTTTGCAATGGACGATTAAAAAATCTGCCTCATCTACCCAATTTTTATCTATCATCCAAATGCGATGCATAAAATTAGAGAATTCTGACCAATTTTGAGCCTTTTTAGCTTCAACAAATTCTGCTGTGCCAGTAAAAATGCCTCTATCAATAGCCTTTCGAGCAGGGTCAATCGGCTCTATTCCCAATTCCAAAAGCCGCGGCGTAATTTCTTGTCGCCACCCTCGGCCTAAATCTTTTTGAAATTCAATTGGTCCTGCTAAATAGGCTTTGAGCATAAATGTAATTCTCTGCTTATTTCGCAATTATATTATCAAATTCATCCACACGCTTCCCTAATTGCGGATCATTCAAAATTCTCGTTTTAAACTTCTCTAAATTATTTTGCAATACTGAACTTAAATCATAGTCTTCCATTAACTCAATAACCTGTGCTTGCAACTCATGATAAGCTTGAGCAAAAAACTTTTTCTCGGAATCAGCCAGCCTTTCTGAATCAGGCTCAAACTCTTTAATAATTTGCTTCAACCTCTGGGGCGATATAGATAAATAAAAAACCGGGATATTATTTAATTCAGTCATTCTAATTTTATCCAATTCGTCAAAAGTAAGCCCATATGTTAAAGTAGTACCGCCTCTTTCTTGATTAATTTCCGTCAATTTTTCGGCTTTTCTTTCGCGTTTTTGATCTTGATTAGCTATATCATCAAAAATACAAATCACTTCACCGCTCAAACGATCAAAGACTACTATGTCAGCTGAATTTTTGTCATCATCATAATATGATCCGCGTAATATTACACATAAATTTCTTAAAACTTTATCCAAAATCGCTAAACTTAACACCTCAAAGTTTTCGCCGGCGCTATATTCAGAGCGCAGTTCTGGCGGCACTTCACGCTCCCAATTTCTTTTATCCTGCTCTTTTTGCGCTTGAACATCATTAACGGTCCTAAGATGTTCATGCCTCCGCCGGTCCGAGTAAATTCTACCAATATCACCTTCAGAAGCATAGCGACCATATATATCCATATCAATTCGCCCATCTTCTTTTCTAATAGGAAGCCCTGTCTTCTTCAGCACCTCGCATCTTTGCTCCCAATATGCATGCAAAGCTCTTTCTGCTTTCCTTAGCTCTGCCATCTCCTGCCGAGCCGCTTCTAATCTTTCTTTCTCCTCTATATTATCTCGCCCTCTTCTTTTTTCATGCTGATCTGGCTTTTCTCGACCCCTTGATTTTGGGGAATCTGGCGTTTTTTGACCCAGCCCCGCTTTTATCAATGCATCTTGCAGATGGCCTTTGCCTTCGTACATATTATTAAATGTCAAAGAGGCAAATAACAAATTTCACCTCTTTAACTTTTGATTAAATATTCTTAAATATCCTAATTTCCTAATCTCACTATAATATCACTCCACTCCACCTTCAATCTTTCTCCCTCTAAACTCTTCTGATAGTTAATCTCCCTTGCCAAGACCGCTCTTATCAATTCCTCTCTATACTTATCTATAATTTGCCGCAATTCTTCTGACTCTGTCGCATACTCCAAAACAATCCTATCATCAATTGTCAGCTCCTGCTTTTTGCGTAAATTATTTATCTGCCGCGTAAGCTCGCGGATGATGCCTTCTTCGCGCAATTCATCGTCAACCACCGTATAAAGTGCCGCTCCGTCTTTAGAAACCCAGCCATTGTCTTGCGGCAATTTATCAACCATTTCTACTTCTTTGACATTTAGCTCGTCGGCAATTAAAGCTGTAAGCTGTAAGCTGTAAGCTGTAATTTCTTTTTGAGATAATTTTAAATTTTGAATTGTAATTTTTAATTTTTCATTTTTAATTTTTAATTGCCTTAGCGCTTGCCTCACCTTAACCCCAGCTTCAGCCCGCAAACTATGCCCAATCTCGCAAACCTCCCGCACCTTTTGCATATTCTCTAATAATGATTTTGAATTTTGAATTTTGAATTTTGAATTAATTTTTGGCCATTCTTCTAAATGCACAGACTCTCTCCGTTGATTTGGCATTTGGATTTTGACATTTGACATTGATTTGGCATTTGGATTTTGACATTTGACATTTTGATAAATATGTTCCGCCAAAAACGGACAAATAGGCGCCATTACTTTAGATAACTCTAATAACACATAACCTAAAACAAAAACAGGATCATCACTTACTCCACTTTTACCTTTTAACTTGCAGATTTGACTTTTGACTTTTGACTTTTGACTTTTAAATCTCTCCCTGCTCCTCCGCAAATACCAAGTTGACAAATCATCAATAAACGCAGCAATAGAACGACACGCCCAATCAATCTCATAATTATCTAATGACTTTCCTACATCGCTAATCAATTGCCCCAACCTCGCCAAAATCCATTGGTCCAAAATATGTTTGAAAATTGAAAATTGAGATTTGAAAATTGATTGAAAATTGATTGAAAATTGAAAATTATCACTATAAGTCTCCCAAAACTTCAGCACATTTAACACCAGCAAAACCACTTTCTTATAAACCTCATCTACCCCTTTCTCTGAAAAATTTAACGACTCCCCCCGCACCGCAGGCGAACTCAATAAATAAAACCGCAATGCATCAGCTCCATATTTGTTGATGATGTCATTGGGATCTGGATAATTCTTCAGCCGTTTTGACATTTTTTGGCCGTCTTCAGCCAAAATAATGCCGTTGACAACTACATTTTTAAATGGAGATTGATTATAAAGCCCAACTCCTAACACTAATAAAGTGTAAAACCAACCCCGTGTTTGATCAATGCCCTCGGCAATAAAATCCGCTGGAAATTTGATATGACTTAAAATATCTTGACGGGTAGTCTGCGATGTCAATTCAAAATCCGAAAATATTATCTCACTCGCATAAGGCATAGATCCTGACTCAAACCAACAATCAAAGACCTCGCTGATGCGCATTGTCTGACCTCCGCACTTATCGCATGTTAAAACTATTTTATCTATATAAGGACGGTGTAAATCATTTAGTTTTAAGTTTTGAGATTTGAGTTCTTTTTGCAATTGCGCTACATTTCCAATAACTTTAATTTTATTGCATTTTTGACACCGCCAAACCGGCAAAGGCGCGCCCCAATACCGTGATCGCGAAATCGCCCAATCCCGCGCCCCTTCTAACCATTTGCCAAAACGGCCGTCTTTCAGATGGTCCGGCACCCAGTTAATTTTATCATTTATCGCAAGCAAGCGCTTTTTAAAATCATCGTCAATTTTAACAAACCATGACGATGTGGCGTAATTTAACAAAGGAGTATCACA
>JBBTVS010000122.1:0-1772 GCA_038078695.1 Patescibacteria group bacterium | reverse complement strand
TTGACCCAAAAGCAACTGTCTAAAATTCTGTTTCCAATAGATGAGTTGACTAAACTAGAAGTAAGGCAGATTGCTAAATCCGCTGGATTGCCGAATTGGAACCGCAAAGATTCGCAAGGGATTTGTTTTATTGGAAAAGTAGAGCTGAAGCGTTTTCTACAAAAATACATTAAACCGAAAAAAGGCGATGTGCTTACTACTGATGGTCAAAAAATCGGCGAACATCAGGGGGTCTTTTATTATACAATCGGCCAACGGCACGGTCTTGATTTAGGCTCAAAAACCGGTTCTGAAGTTTATTATATTGTTGAAAAGCGGCTTGATGATAATGTAATCGTTGTTGCCAAAGGCCGCGATAATCCAGCACTTTATACTAAAGAGTTGATCTGCGATAATGTTAATTGGATCCCTGGCTTTGAACTGAATCTGCCGTTGAAATGCAAAGCAAAAATAAGATATAGGCAAACTGATCAAGAGTGTCAAATTACTCATTACCAATTACCAATTACCAATTACTCTTTACTCGTAAAATTTAAAAAGCCTCAATGGGCAGTTGCGCCTGGACAGTCAGTCGTATTTTATAAAGGCGATGAGTGTTTGGGAGGAGGGGTGATAGTTCAAAGTTAAAGATAGCTATTTTACAAACTTTTTCTCTCTAATGCTTTTTGGCAAAAATTCCTGCGAGGCTAAAGGATCGTCATGTGTATAAATATAATCCCTGCCATAGCCTAAATCCTTCATTAGTTTAGTCTCTGGATTGCGCAAATGCAAAGGCACAGGCAGATTGCCTGACTTTTGAACTTCTTGACGCGCGTCAGCAATAGCTCGTTTTGCCAAGTTTGACTTTGGCGCTTTGGCCAAGTAAATCGCTGTTTGCGATAGAATAAGCTGACTCTCTGGCCAGCCAATTTTATGAATTGCGTCAAAACAAGCATTTGCGACAACTAAAGCAGTCGGAAGCGAATTGCCAATGTCTTCTGACGCAAAAATCAGCATGCGCCGGGCGATAAATTCCGGCTTTTCTCCGCCTTCAATCATCCGGGCTAAATAATAAATAGCCGCGTCAGCATTGCTTCCGCGCATAGATTTAATAAAAGCGGAGATAACATTGTAATGCTCATCGCCTTGTTTGTCGTACAATAAATTTGTTCGGTCAAAAACTTGTTTGATAAGCTCGGATGTAATTATGACATGGTTAGACGAGCTATCCATGTCATGGTCTGATGCGGCCTTCACGCACAACTCAATCGCGTTTAAAGCTATCCTTGCGTCGCCGCCGGAAAAATCAGCAATCATCTCTAATTCTTTTTGACCTATCTTGACATTTTGCCGCGCGATTTCATCATCTTGACTCAATGCCCTTTTAAGCATTATGACTATCTGCTCGCGCGTTAATGACTCTAAAATTATCACTCTTAGCCGCGATAATAAAGCAGAGATGACTTCAAAAGAGGGATTTTCTGTAGTGGCGCCGATAAAGATAATAGTTCCGTTCTCCACATAAGGCAGGAGCGCGTCCTGCTGTTTTTTATTCCAGCGATGAATTTCATCAATAAATAACACTGTTTTCTTATCATAAATTTTATTTTCCAAAGCTTGATTGATAATCTTGCGAAACTCTTTTAAGCCGCTCGTAACTGCCTGCAAAATCAAAAATTCTGCTTTGATTTCTTGAGCAAGCAGGCGTGCTACAGTTGTTTTGCCGCACCCAGGCGGTCCCCAAAAGACGATTGACGGCAGATGGCCGCTTTTCAGCGATTGGGCCAAAACCG
>JBBTVS010000121.1:4138-12866 GCA_038078695.1 Patescibacteria group bacterium | reverse complement strand
CAAGATTTGTCAGACAAACAATTAGCCGCGGCAAGCTGGCTTTACGAGCGACGGACCTTATTCGTCAGAACAACGTTTTTTATTTTAATTGGCGCAGCCGGAATATTATTTATATTATTTGCGGTTAATCTTGCTTTATATGTTATCCGCTATCCCAATCATCAAGGGCAATTTTTGCAAACCACCCAAAATTTTATACTGGCGCAGGACCCGGCTTTGCAGTTTGTGCCAAAAGATTTGCAAATCCAAAGCATTAACGTAATCAAGCATCAGGGCCGGAGCGCGGATTTTTTGGCTGAAGTAAATAATCCCAATCAGAATTGGCTTGCCAAATCATTTGATTACAGTTTTACCGCAGACGGCAATCCATTATCAACAAGATCATTTTTTGCTTTGCCAGGGATATTTTATTTGGCTGGCTTTAAAGCGGATTCAGAACCTTTTGACAAAGTCGGTTTGCAATTAAATAACATCAAATGGCAAAAAATCAAATCAACAGTTGATAAAGAAAGGTTCTCTTTACTGCGATTTACCGTTCAGGATATCCGCTTTGTTCCAGGCGATAAAAAGGAGATAGTTGACGCTGTTCTGGCGGCAGTCCAAAACAGCTCTCCTTTAGGCTTTTGGCAAACTGACATAATAGCCTTGGTTTACAAAGACGCTCGGCTGTTAGCTGTGGGACAGGGGCAGATACAGGAGTTGGATTCGCAAGAAGAGAGGGCTATAGAAATCGGCATGGGCATCTTAAATATTGATGAAGTTGACAGAATAAAAGTTATCCCGCAGGCTAATATTTTAGATAAGGAAAATATTATGCAGAGCTTATGAAACTCTTTACGATAACCCGTTGGCATAAATTAGACTGGGGCATAATAATCAGCAGTTTTTTTTTAGTTTTAATCAGTTTGGCTATTTTATATAGTTTAGAGTTGAATCAGGATAGTCCGGATTTCTCGCTTCTGAAGCGTCAGGCCATAGCCGCTGGAATGGGCATGGCAAGCCTATGGTTTTTGCTTTTCTTAGATTTTCGTCATATTAAAGATTTTGCCTATATTTTATATGGGGCAGGCATCATAATCTTAATAGCGGTTTTGCTGTTTGGCACGGCGGCGCGAGGAACTACCGGTTGGTTTTCCATAGGCGGTTTCCATTTTCAGCCGGTGGAAATTTTTAAAGTAATTTTAATTATAGCATTGGCCAAGTTTTATTCGGCGCGTTCCAGCATCAATCAATTTAAGACATTAATTTTATCATTATTATTAATTCTTGGACCGGCTGTTTTGATTTATTTTCAGCCTGATTTAGGCTCCCTGATGGTGCTGGCGATTGTTTGGTTTGGCTATTTGCTGGTGATGAAATTAAAATTAAATTATATTTTGATTTTTTGCGCAATTCTTTTTTTAACAATCGCGCTTTCATGGCAGTTTTTTTTAGCTCCATATCAAAAAGAAAGAATCATAACTTTTTTAGAGCCGGAATCTGACATAGCCGGTACGGGATATAATGTTAGACAGTCTAAAATAGCGATTGGCTCCGGCCGTCTTTGGGGAAGAGGATTAGGATTGGGCACGCAGAGCAGTTTAAATTTTTTGCCGGAACAGGAGACTGATTTTATCTTTGCCGTAATAGCTGAGTCATTAGGATTTTTGGGAGGCGGCTTATTGATTAGTTTATACGGTTTTTTATTATGGCGGATTATTCGTTTGACTATTTTTGTTAAAGATGAGTTTGGCGCATTTTTGGCTTTTGGGGTATTTTTTTGGTTTGCTTTTCAGGGTTTTGCCAATATAGCCATGAATTTAGGATTAGCGCCGGTAATAGGCGTGCCTTTGCCTTTTGTAAGCTACGGAGGCAGTTCTATGCTGGCTTGTTTAATCGCGATAGGGATGTTGGAGAGCGTTTGCATTTATGCGGGCAGGGCTGATCCGTAATTATATTTCCATTTATGCCATATCAAACACTTATCAAAAAATTAGCAGATAAAAAAGATTTAGATTCAAAAGAAATGATTGGCTTGATGAATTTGATTTTTGGAGAGGAAATAAATGACATTCAAAAAACTGCCCTTGTTTTAGCGTTAAAATTAAAAGGAGAGACTGATTTAGAGATTAGTCAGGCAGCTAGGATAATGAGAAAATCAGCCGTTAAAATTTCTATTAAAAATCCTTTGATAGATGTTTGCGGCACTGGCGGATCAGGAAAGCCCAAGCTTAATATCTCCACTGCCAGCGCTTTTGTCTTGGCAAGTTTGGGAGCAAGGGTTTTAAAACATGGAAACAGAGCGTCCACAAGCAAGTGCGGCAGTTTTGATCTTTTGGAAGCGCTTGGGGCTAAGATTGAGCTTGCGCCGAATCAGGTTAAAAAGACTTTGCAAAAATTAAACATAGGTTTTGCTTTTGCGCCCCTGTATCATCCTGTAATGAAAAATCTCATTTCAGTTCGGAGAAATTTGGCTTTGCCGACTATTTTTAATTTGATAGGACCGCTTTGCAATCCGGCCGGGCCGGCTTATCAAGTAGTGGGAACATCTAAATTTGAATATGGAGAAAAACTGATCAATGCTCTCAAAACATTAAAACTTAGAAGGGCAATGGTTCTTTTTGGAGAAGACGGAATGGACGAAGCCTCAATCTCTACAGCCACCAATATCTGGGAGCTTGATCAAAACGGGAAAGTCAAGCATTATAAAATTCAGCCAGAAGACTTTGGATTAAAGAGAGCCGTATTTAATCAAATTAAAGGAGGCGATAAAGAATACAACAAAAACAGAATTTTGGCCCTGCTTTCAGGACAACTTAAAGGCGCGGCTTTGGATTTGTTAAGTCTTAACGCGGCTTGCGGTTTATATGTTTACGGCACAGTCAAAAATTTGAAACAAGGCATTGGTTTGGCAAAAGAAGCGGTTGCCTCGGGCAGAGCATGGGATTTGGTAAATCAATATATAGAATTAAGTAAAAGAGTATAAGAAGTATTAAGTATTAGGTATTAAGGGGGAAATTAATAGTATGAACGATTTTCTTAAAATAGTAATCGAGCAAAAGAAGAAAGAATTATTATCAGGCTTGTATTCTTTCCGCAAGCCAAAAAGATTAATTCGCAAATTATTAAAATCAGCATTAAAAGCGCGCAAATTAACTTTAATCGCGGAGATTAAAAGAGCGTCTCCCAGCCAAGGACTTTTGATTAAATCAGATAAAAAAATTGATAAGTTGCTAAAATTATACAATCTTTACGCTGACGCCGTTTCCGTTGTAACTGATAAAAAGTTTTTTAAAGGAAGCGTCAAGTTGTTGCATCAAACATCAAAAAGGACTCGCTTGCCTATTTTGGCTAAAGACTTTATTATAGATAAAAGACAGATTAGGGCTTTAAGAAATGCCGGGGCCTCAGCCGTCTTGCTGATTTTAAGGATTTTGACTAAACAAGAATTTTTAAAACTTTACGGATTTTGCCAAAAAATAGGGGTGGAAGCGGTTTGCGAAGTAAGCTCTAAAGAAGATATTTTAAAAGCCAAAGATGTTGGAGTGGAAATTTTTGGCATTAATAATCGCGATTTAAAGACTTTAAAGGTTGATTTAGAGAGAGCAGCAAAATTGGCAAAGTTTATTCCTAAATCCGCAATAATAATCGCCGAAAGCGGATTTTCCAATTTGAAAGACGTAAAATCAAAAAGAATCCAGTCAATTTTAGTGGGAACCAGCTTGATAAAATCAAAAAATTTAATTAAAAGCCTTTCTGATTTAAGTAGCAAAAAATTATGAAGCATCAAACAAAATTTGGGAAATACGGCGGCGTATTTGTTTCAGAGATCCTTATTCCTATTTTAGAAGAAGTAGAAAAGGCGTATTTTAAATTTTATAAAGATAAAAAATTTCAGCATGAGTTGAGAGAACTTTTGGAAAATTACGCAGGTCGTCCTACTCCTCTATATTTTGCTAAAAATTTATCAAAAAAACTCGGCTTTAAGATTTATTTAAAACGGGAAGATTTGCTTCACAGCGGAGCGCATAAGATAAATAATTCTTTAGGTCAGGGTTTGTTGGCAAAATATATGGGCAAAAAGAGAGTTATCGCGGAAACCGGAGCCGGACAGCATGGAGTTTCCGCCGCCATGGTTGGAGCTTTGTTTGGAATGGAGACTTGCGTTTATATGGGCGTAGAAGACATTAAAAGACAAGGATTAAATGTGTTTAGAATGAGATTATGCGGCGCTAAAGTAATGCCAGTGGAGACGGAAAAAGGCAAGGGTACGCTTTGTCAAGCGGTTAATGAAGCTTTAAGAGATTGGGTGACTAATCCAAAAACCACTTATTATCTTTTGGGCTCTGTTGTCGGACCGCATCCATACCCCACAATGGTCAGGAATTTTCAAAAAGTTATTTCGCAAGAGATAAAAAGTCAAATACTTGGATTTGAGAAAAAATTACCGGATTATGTCGTTGCGTGCGTCGGCGGCGGAAGCAATGCCATGGGAGCTTTTTCCGAATTTTTGGGATACAGCCAAGTTAAACTTATTGGCGTTGAAGCGGGCGGAAAGGGTTTAGAAACAGGCCATCATTGCGCCAGCATATCTAAAGGCGGAGATGGAATTTTGCACGGAAGCCTTTCCAAAGTTTTGCAGGACAAAGACGGACAAATTTTAGAGGGGCACAGTATCTCCGCTGGTTTGGATTATCCGGGAGTGGGCCCTGAGCACAGTTTTTTAGCGCAGAAGAAAAGAGTCAAGTATTCCAATGTTACTGATAAAGAAGCAGTGAGCGCTTTTAAAATGCTTTGCAAAACAGAGGGCATTATTCCGGCTTTAGAATCAGCTCATGCGATTGCTTATGTAATTAAATATAAAAGGTCTTTTTCTCCCAAAGACATAGTTGTGGTTAATCTTTCCGGCAGAGGCGATAAAGATTTAGAAATAATTAACAAATATGAAGAATAATTTGCCAGCACAATTTATTGCCATGGGATTGGTTCCTGGTTATCCAAGTTTAGCCTCAAGCTATAAAATCGCTGAAATTTTACTCAAAAACAAGGTTGATGTTGTGGAGTTTTCAGCCAGCTTTTCCGAACCTGTGGCTGACGGTCCGGTTTTAGCCAAGGCTCATCAAGAAGTCATCAAAAATAAAATCAGCAAAAGCCGAATTTTTGATTTTTACGAAAAGTTAAGACAAAAGCATCAAGATCAGTTTTTCTTTGTCATTGAATACGCAAATATCATTTATCACGCAGGCATTGAAAATTATTATAAAAAATTGGCTCAAGTCAAAATAGACGCTCTGCTGATTCCAGATGTTCCGTTGGAAGAAATACGACCTTATAAAAAGATGGCTGAAAAATATCGGATAGGGCAGATTTTAATTGTTTCTCCTAATTTAGAAAATGATCATATTCTTAAAATAGCCAAAGTTTCAGAGCCGTTTATTTATCTCACGACAGTAACCGGCGTTACTGGAAAAAGAAAAACAATTGCAAAATCAACCCTTGATTTTATTAAAACCGTAAAAAGATTAACAAAGAAGCCTTTGTTAGTGGGTTTTGGCATTCAATATTTGGCTCAAATAAAACAAATTTTTAAAGCCGGCGCTTCCGGCATCGTCATCTGCTCAAAATTAGTAAGTATGAAAGACGATTATCAAAAAATAGAAAAATACAGCCGCAAGGTTTCTTCTTTCTTGACTTGCAAAGGTTTTGTATGATATGCTTGCCATTATGTTAAAAGTTCAATCCAGAAAACCGAATATCGCGCTAAAACAATCTCGCAAAGAAGGCAAATTGCCGGGCGTAGTTTACGGGCATGGTTTTGATTCCATTTCTTTTTTAGTAGATTACAATCAATTTATGAAAGAAATCAAGAGGTGCGGTGAAGGCGCTTTATTGGATTTAGAGATAGATGATGAAAAGCCTTTTAAAGTTTTATGGCAGGATTATCAAAGGAATCCAGTTTCGCGAAATTTTATTCACGTTGACTTATATCGCATTAAGATGGATGAGAAGCTGCGCACTAAAATTAGTTTAAAATTTGTCGGCGAGGCGCCGGCGATTAAGGCTGGCGGAATTTTAATCAAAAGTCGCGATTATTTAGATGTGGAATGCCTGCCGGCGTATTTAGTTTCTGAAATTGAGATTGATTTGTCATCTTTGGCAAAAGTTCATGATTCTTTAAAGGTTTCTGATGTTAAAGTGCCGGAAGGCATCAAGATATTAGATGATTTAGAGCTAATGATTGCCAGCATTGCGGAATCAGCCAAAGAAGAAGAGGAAGTAAGCCCAGAGGCGGAAAAGGCCGTTATTAGCGAGTTGGACAAGAAAGAAGAGAAAGAGGGAGAAGAAGCGAAGAAAGGCGTGGAGCAGAAAGAAAAAAGAGAAAAGAAGAAATAAAAGCTCAAATGATTAGAATTAACAAAAGTATCGCAGGTTTAGTTATAGTTAGCATTTATGCTGCTGCCATGCTGTTTATGGCAGTTTTTAATTTAGTTAAGCTAAACAAAGAATTAGATGAGTTTAAAGTCGCTTACATTGATTATTCAGTTTTAAAAAATGTTGATAAAGAACCAGCGTGCTTTAATTTGTTAAACGGTCAAGACGCGCCTATTGCGGTAATTATTGATAACGGCATTGGAGCAGGCATGCCTTATGGTTTGTCGCAAGCCGATTTAGTAATAGAAGCGCCGGCGGAAGGAGGAGTTACCCGTTTTTTAGCTTTTTTTGACCAACAAAAATTAATAGATAAAATAGGTCCTGTTCGTTCGGTTCGGCCTTATTTTATTGATTTTGCCGAGAGTTACGGCGCTGTTTTGGCTCATGCCGGAGGCAGTCCGGAAGCGCTGGCTGAATTGTCAAAAGCAGGCGATTATAATTTGATTGATATTGATGAAATCGGACCTGATGGTCATTATTTTTGGCGGGATCCTAATTTATCTGCGCCGCATAATTTGTTTACAAGTAGAAATTTATTAAATCAAGCGTATAAAAATACGGCATATACATATAATCGGATAGAAAGCTCGGACTGTACAGAGGCTAAGCCTTTTCAAGAGAAGCTTAACCTATCAGATCCAGACAATGTCGCGATAGATTATTCTATAATAAGTTATGAGATAGAGTATAAATATGATAAAGAAAAGCAAGGATATGTTAGATATCAAGGCGGCAAAGAATTTATCGCAGCAGAAAATAATCAAATTTTAATTGATAATGTATTGATAGCTTTTATGGAGGTAAAGGTGGCTGATAGCGAAGGACGATTAAAAATACGGACAATAGGCGAAGGAGGCGCGGTTATTTGCAATCTTGGACAGTGCAAAGATGGCAAGTGGCGATTGCCTGCTCTTGACAAGAGAATTAGATTTTATTATGGTGATGAGTCTGAAGCTCGGCTTAGACCGGGCAAAACTTGGATTAACATAGTGCCCGTAGGAAGGCGGGTAGAGTATTAAAGTATGCCAAATCCGGAAAGCGATATACATCCAGTTGACACCGTCAAAGAGTTAAGCGAAGAGGAACGAAGAGCAGAAGCGTTAAAGACGCTTGGTTTGGGCAGTTTTGAGGAGGAGATGAGAGGGGCGAGGATAGAAGAAGTTAATGACTGTCAAGCTGTGGCGGTTTTAGGAGGAGGAATAGCTTGCAGAGAACTTTTTAAAGAAAAAAGAAAAACAGAGCAGAAGCAAAGTTTTGCGGAATATAAATTGACTTGGCCATCTTATAATAAAAAAGAAGTTGATCCCAAAGGATTTATAACAGGCGCAAAAGCGCGTCTTACAGCGGCTAAACATTTGAATCAATTTTTGTCTAATAAACCCTATTTTGTTCCAGCGAGCGGTCAGATGGCTCCTGATGGCGATAAAAGCCATGCTAAAGTTGGAGCAGGGTATTTAGAAAAGGTTTCTCCTAAAATTGAAAAAAATCAGATTATTTTGGAAGAGTATTCTGATGACACTGTCTCTAATTTTATAGAAATTATAATGATTGCATGGAAAAAAGGATGGAATAAAATAGCTATTTTAAGCAATGATTATCATTTGCCTCGGGCCAAAGGGTTTGCCAAATGTTTGCAGGATGAGTCTTTTATGGATTTATTTTTAAAATATAAAAAAGATGAAATTTACGATAGATTGAGTAAGGCGATTGCGCGGATGAATGATAATAAATATAGCATTGATGGATTTTTTAAATTTGCCGCCAGTCTTAAATTTATTTTTGTCGATGCTGAAGATATATTGCGGCAGAAGGATAGTCTGCACTACACTGCTTTGTTTGATAAAGTCAGGCAGTCTCCTGCTTTTCAGGCAAGGATAGCGTCTGACAAAAAAGGATATGATGATTTTAAAGCAGGAAATTACGGAAAAGCGCAATGGCTTAAATTGCATCAAGGCACTCTAATAAATTAGCACGCTTTTTCGTAAAACCTCCAAATTTTTGTTTTTGTCCTTTTTTGCAATTCAGCGATTTGACAGTCTAACTTTTTATAATAATAGTCAGCACCCTCATCAGGCGTCAGCAATGCGAGTTTTGGCTCGTATTTTTTTATTTCCTGCTGAAGAGTTAGGTAATTTTTTGGAGTGATGTAGGGCAGGTTGGCGATAACAATTAAAAATTTAATCCGCCGAATTGGCGGAAAAAATTTGGAGTTTAAAATCGGTTCCAGCAGGTCGCCTTGCAAGAAAGTTACATATTTTTCTACTTTATGTTTTTTCGCGTTGATTTTGGCAACTTCTAAAGCATCGGCAGAGATGTC
>JBBTVS010000121.1:0-4038 GCA_038078695.1 Patescibacteria group bacterium | reverse complement strand
TTTTCCGTTTCCGGTCTTGGGATTAAGACCCGTTTATCAACATAAAAATCATATCCATAAAATTCTTTGCAATTCACGATATAAGCTATTGGTTCGCGGGCAAGGCGGCATTTTAAAAGCGGAGCGAGTCTCGTCTCTGTTGATTTTGAGACCTTATGCCCCGGATGCGCATATAAAAATTCCTTTGGCTTTTTCAGCGCGTGCGATAACAAAATCTCCCCGTCTAAATGCGGGGAGGGGATGTTTGCTTTTTTGAATTTGCTGACCGTATTAGTCAGTATTTGTTTAACGGTCATTTTTATTTAGAACTGTCGTAATCTTTAGAGCCATCAAAGCCTAAAACTTGATTTTTTTTCTCATTTTGACGCGCGATATGCTCAAATAAATCATGCAAACCAATTCTTTTTTCTCCTTTAGATAATTGTCTTCTTCCTTTTTCGTAAAAGAGATCATGAAGTTGGTGCGCATCTTCCACGCTTATATTTAATTTATAAGCAATAAAACGAAGTATTGTTTCTGCTCCATAACTGGCGATGTTTATTTTTCCGTCTGTGTATTCCTGGAAAACATCTCGCAACAATTGATTGAGTATCTTTCTGTCATTTTCGCCCTCTCTTTCATCTTCTTGAATAACATAGCAGTATACATTTTCTAATAAATCTATAATAAGTCCCAATTTTTCTGCAAAAAAAGATTCTTGGCGAGTCTGCTGATTAAATTCTGGATTATTTTTAGATTGCATTTTTATATTTTTTTTAGTTATTTGCAAAATCAACTAATGTTTTTTAAAACCTCAATTATCTGCTCAAGCTCCCCATTCAATACCCGCTCAATCTGCCCCCAGCTTTGTTTAATGCGGTGATCGGTCACGCGATCTTGCGGAAAATTATAAGTGCGGATTTTTTCCGATCTGTCGCCATGGCCTATTTGTCCGCGCCGTTCCGCGTCAATTTGCGACTTTTGGCGCTCCTGCTCTTGCTTTAGCAAGCGCGACTTTAAAATGCGCAAGCCCTTGTCTTTATTTTTATGCTGTGATTTTTCGTCTTGGCACGAGACCGTTAATCCAGTAGGCAAGTGCGTAATGCGCACAGCTGAATCAGTTGTGTTGACAGATTGGCCGCCAGGGCCCGAAGATCTAAATACGTCAATTCTTAAATCGTCAGGCTTAATGTTAATTTCTATGTCCTCGGCTTCCGGCAGAACAGCCACAGTGGCGGTAGAAGTATGAATTCTGCCGGATTTTTCCGTTTCCGGAATTCTCTGCACCCTATGCACTCCGCTTTCGTATTTTAAATCCCTATATACGTTGGTTCCTTTAATTTCAAAAATAACCTCTTTAAATCCGCCAATGCCAATGCGCGAAGAAGAGAGAATGCTTACTCTCCATCCATGCTTTTCCGCATAGCGCGCGTACATTCTAAACATATCAGCGGCAAAAATAGAAGATTCGTCTCCGCCGGCCGCGGCTCTGATTTCCATAATAATGCCCCTTTTGTCCATTGGATCTTGCGGTTTTAAAAGCTCTTCGAGCTGATTTTCGATGTTTATCATTTGACTTTTAACGTTTACAAGCTCTTCTTCTGCTAAAGTTTTTATCTCCTCTTCATCAGAACTATTTAAAGTTTCCTCGGCTTGTTTAAGGTTAGCTTCTAATTTTTCAATCTTATCAATCAATTCTTTTTTTTCTTTTAATTCATTATATTCTAAAGTTAAATTTTTTAATTTTTGCGGATTAGATAAATTTGCCGGATTTTGCATCAGACTCTCTATGTCCTGAAAACGAGCTTTGATTTTTTGATAATTTTTTTGCATTATTTTGATCGTTTTTGTAAAATAATCATATTGTTCGGCTCGTCCCTCAACTAATAAAGTAGATTTTCCACTGCCGGGTGGTTCAGAGTACCAGCGAGCGGCAATATCTACGCCAATTACTTTAGTCCCTTCTTTAGATGCAATATTAAAAAAACAAGCTGGACTATATTGTCTATTTAATTCTAATGCAGGCGCTGATCCTAAGCTGATTATTTTTTCCCTTCTAATGATTTCCAATAATATTTTAATATAGCGGCTATAAATAAATCGCCGCTTAATAATTCGTATTCTTTTAGCAAGTTTAAAGCAATATTTTCAACTTGCCTATAATCAATAGATGGACTATCTTTTTCAATGATAGAAGATTGAGTTTCTTTATTCGTCATAACTCTATATATAAAATATCATTATTATCTACTCTTGACAAGTTTTTTTAGATTTGCTAAGTTAGCAAATAGGATATAAGAGTGCTAATAGAAGCATTAAGCATTACGCATAATGTTAACGATGTTAACGCAGCGTCAAAAGGAGCTACTACAAGCTATTATTAATGAGTACATTAAAACCGCGGAACCAGTAGGCTCAGTATTGTTAGTAGATAAATATAAATTAGATATTTCTTCTGCCACAGTGCGCAACGAGATGCTGGAGCTTGACGCTCAAGATTTTTTAGGACAGCCCCACACATCTTCCGGCAGGATTCCTACGGAGCGGGCTTACCAATTTTTTGTGTCAGAAGGCTTTAAGATCAAGAAGATCACTCAAAACCAGAAGGATAAACTTGCTAAAACCATCAAAAACTGCCGAGGTCAAGATAAAAGACAAGGATTAAAGGATCTGGCTAAAAGTTTGGCTGACTTGTCAGGAGAATTGATTTTACTGGCTTTCCAAGATAATGATTTTTATTACACTGGCTTGACAAATCTGTTTTCCAAGCCTGAATTTAGAAATCAAGAAATAGTTTGCAATATGTCAACAGCAATTGATCATTTAGACGCCCGTTTGGCGAAATTATTCCACAAGGTTGATGATCAAGCACGAATTTTTATAGGTTCTCAAAACCCGATTGATCAGAATTTAAGTTTGATAACAGTTAAAATCAGCCAAATGGGACCTTTAATCGCTTTGCTTGGGCCGATGAGGATGGATTATGAGACGAATGCTGGATTGCTGGAATATAGCAAAGAATTAATATCAAATTTCAAATGACAAATATCAAATCAATAAATCAACAGTGCCAAAAATGCGTGGAATATTTGGCTTTAGCCCAGCGCGCGCGCGCGGATTACGAGAATTTTAAGAAAGAGGCGGAAAAACGGCAGGCGGAATTTGTACAATTCGCCAATGAATTTTTAATTTTAGAAATGGTGCCGGTGTTTGATAATTTTCGCGAAGCGATGCTACATATTCCGGATGATCATAAAACCGCGGATTGGGTGATTGGCATTGAGCAAATTAAAAAGCAGATGAATGATTTTTTGAAAAATTTAGGGGTAGAAACTTATGGCAAAGAAGGAGAGCAGTTTGATCCTAATTTATACGAAGCGCTGGACGAGGTAAGTCATAGCGATTTAGAAGCAGGGCTCATTGTTAAAATAGTAAGGCTGGGATATAAACTACATGGGAAAGTGATAAGAGCGGGACAAGCGATTGTTGCGAAGTAAAATTCAAAACTCAAAGTTCAAAACTCAAAACCACAACTCAAAACTAAAAGCTAAGATAAATTGTTGGTATAAAAAGTTTTGAGATTTAAGTTGTAGTTTTGAAATTTGAGTTTTAAGTTTTGAGATTAAAAAGTCAAGCGGGTTCACGCATCAAGCGATGGTGTTCACTGCTTGCTTTTTACACCATACACATGTCTCTAATCAAATGGCAGCCTTTATTAGATGTTTTTGACGAGGCAGATGATTTTTTAGGCAATCTGCCGCGCCAATTCATCAATCGATCGTTTGCGCCGGCAATCAATATCTCGCAAACCGCTAACGAAGTAATAATAGAAACGCCTTTGCCGGGCGTTGATCCGTCAAAAGTTGATATTACTATAGAAAATGATGTTTTGACGATTTCCGGCAAAGACGAGAAAAAAAGCGAGATAGAAGAAAAAAATTACACTCGCAAGGAATGGACAAGTCAGTCATTTTATCGTTCGGTCGCTTTGCCTGTTCCAGTTTTGTCTGACAATGCTGACGCGCAATATAATAACGGCGTGTTAAAGATTGTTATTCC
>JBBTVS010000120.1:0-1260 GCA_038078695.1 Patescibacteria group bacterium | reverse complement strand
CAAATCAGAAATAGAACTTTTGCGCGAATTAATTTTGGATTTAGGAAAAAAACAATCAGCCGAAGGCGGAGAGAACGCGCAAGAAACAAATGACAGTCAAAATGATATTGTTGATATAACAGAAACAGCCGCGGAACCGCTGTCAGCGCAGATTAAAACTCTGCCTGTTGCCATCAAACATTCAACCGAGCCGCAAGGAGAAGGAACAAAAATAGAAGATTTTGCTTCAGGCACAGTCACAATTTACAATGAAATGAGTTATAGCCAGTCTTTAGTTGTAAATACAAGGCTTTTGACCCCGGATAACGTGCTTTTTAGAATTCAAAATCCAGTAATTCTGCCTGCCGGCGGAAGCGCGGAAGTGGAAGCTCGCGCCGATCAAAAAGGCGAAATAGGCAATATTCCGCCAATTGCTTTTACTATTCCAGGCCTTTCGGGAGCCAAACAAAAACAGGTTTACGGCAAAAGCGATGAACCTTTTAAAGGCGGAATAAAAGTTATTAAAACTTTATCAGAAGAGGATTTTGTTCGGGCAAAACAGGAAGCGGAAATAGTACTGAGGGAGCAAGTTTTGGAGGAATTTAACAAGCAAGACATAGCCGTTGCGTCTTCTAATATACTTCTTGATGAAATTAAATTTGACACAAAAAATAAGCCTGGTGAACAAACGACTAAATTAGAAATTGCCGCGTCAGCCAAGGCGCGAGGTTTAATCTTTAATCAAGAAACTCTGCTGGCTCAAGCTAAATTAAAACTATCTGAACAGCTCCTGTCTGATCAAATTATTTTAACTTATAACGAGGATAGTTTTTCCTATGAAATTGTTAAAATTGACGAATCTCTTGGATTTGCCATCATCAAAATTTATTTAGAAGGGACCGCGGTTTTATCCAAGAACAATACTTTAATTGATCCGCGCGACTTGGCTGGTTTAAAGCCGGAAGAAATACAAAATAAAATTTTGCAGAACAAGGCTGTGCAGGAAGTGCGCGTAAAACTCTCTCCATTTTGGGTGGGCCGCGCACCGCGCATTGCGGAGAAAATTAAAATAGTGATTAGTAATAGCCAATAACAATTTGACGGCGTTTTTTGATGACGCTTTTTTGAAATATGCCTATAATATTATCAAGATGACAAGAAAATATTTTTCTACACTCTCAACTTTCAAAATTATTTTTTCTAAGATAATTTAAAATGCCCCAAATAGCTACATTACAACCTAATCTGCACATGGCTTTGCCTGTCCAAATCAACACAAGC
>JBBTVS010000119.1:0-2102 GCA_038078695.1 Patescibacteria group bacterium | reverse complement strand
ATCCCTAATAAGATAAAAGCTATCATGATAAGTAAGATGGTCATATTGATTCCCATTTTATCTATTTTTTGTGTCTAACGCTTGAGCTCAGCCGCCCCGCCCCGGTTTGATTAAGCGGCGAGACGGGGTCGGCTGGAGCGAATTGTTAGACATTTTTTCCATTATAAAAGTTCACCCAACCAAGGGAAAGCAACCCATGCTAACCAAGCAAAAGAAAACCAATGAAAGACAAAGCTTAACTTTACTGAAGGTCTTTTTCTGTTGAGTAAATATAAATATACCATCGTAGCCCAAAATACTAGATTTATTCCATATATTGCAAGTGTATGGAACTGTCCCGAATACTTTAAGCTATCCTTCCAACTACCAATGAGGTAAATTAACGATAAAACTATTATAATTGAAAAGAATACAACTGATCGGCGAGGGATTTTACCGATGCCTGAATAAAGGCCACGACTCCAGGCCATAAAAAATAGTGGTATCACGGAACAAGTTAGTACCGTTACCGTTGGTAGAAAGAGGAATGGAGGAAGTATTAGTTTCAAGTAGTCATGTATATAAAAAGCGGGAAGAACGACAGCAAACGAAAAGGGAGAATATATAGTTGGCACCCTTGCACACATAGTGCTATATGAAACAAAACCAAGAGCTATTGCACCTAATAGATTATAGATTATTTTCTTTTTCATTATTTTTTTGTCTAACGAAAAAATCAGCTGCCTTGTGGAGCGGCGAAGCCGCGGAACAAGGTCAGCTGGATTGCTTTGTTATAACTTTCTTATTTTCTTTATTATTTTTATTCATTTATTCCAATTCGTTCCCAATTACCTTCTTCGATTCTTCATCAAATTGATTAATGTTCTCTTTAGTATACACGGAAATAGTTATTTCATTCTTAAAATTCTTATCATTAATATGGCTGTGATGCTTTTGTGGATTTTCGGATAGGTCTTTAGCATCATTTGCTAATTCAGTTGCTTCGTTAGGAGTTAAATAGAGGGTAATTGATTCTAATATACGTTTGTGTTCACTGTCATAAATTTTCATTTTTCATTCCTTTTTAGTTATAACGTTTGAGCTCAGCCGCAAAAACCGCAGGTTTTTGTCGGCTGCAGCGAATTGTTAGACATTTTTCTATTATAAAAGTTCACCCAACCAAGGAAAAGCAACCCATGCTAACCAAGCAAAAGAAATCCAATGGAAGATAAAACTTATTTTGAATGAAGGTTTTTTTCTGTTAAGTAAATATAAGAATATCATTACTACCCAAAATATCAAATTTAGCCCATACATTGCAATAGTGTGAAATTTACCTTGATATTCTATGCCATAATTCCAACTACCAAAAAGGGATATAAACGATAAAATTATCATCATTGAAAATAATATAATCGAACGACGAGGAATTTTGCATGTGTTAGAGTAGAGTTTATGACTCCATGCGATAAAAAATAAAGGGACAATACAGCGGGCTAATATCACTGGCAAAAAACTGAGGAACGAGGGCAGTATTTTTCCCAAATCATATATGTAAAAGGTGGGAAGAACAACAGTAAGTGAAAAGGGAGAGTATATAGTCGGTACATTTGCAGACATAGTGCTATATGAAACAAAACCAAGAACTATTGCCCCTAATAGATTGTACATTCTTTTCTTTTTCATTATTTTTATGTCTAACAATTAATAGACGAACTTCGCTTTTTCTGTTGTTCTCTCTTTATTCTTGTTCAAAATAGCATATTTTTTTGAGAAAAATTAAAGATTTTTGGCTCTAATATTTGTAATTCCTCTGTAATAGCAGAAAATGCGCATTTCGTATATTATGGAAAAATCTCCAACGACGCCCACAAAAATGTTTTGCGACGGGCTTTTGTTCTGATTCAATAAACCCGTTGCATTCTAAGCAATGATAAACAAGAAGGGTCCATTTGATAGCCTGGGTTTTGGTTTTTTGTACGCGTGTTTGGACGTATTTCCTACAGCGCGGGCACCATTTCATCTTGCCTGCCTTATTTCTGCGTCAAGGACTCTGCTGCCTCTTCCAGATCTTCCGGAAACACATCCACATAATATCTCAACGTCGTCGCCACATCTGAATG
>JBBTVS010000118.1:0-17428 GCA_038078695.1 Patescibacteria group bacterium | reverse complement strand
CCGCTTTTATGCTACACTTTTAAACAAAGACTAAAAATTGCGCGCCTGTTTTATCTATAAAATTTTACTGCATTTGACAAATATATATTTATTATGCTAAACTGCATTTGCCAAATGCAACAAAATGAATAATACATTAGCCTTACAATTGCATAACCCTTGGTGGACTCGGGAAGAGCTAATTTTAGAAGATTCTAAAATTATTGAATTCTCTAAGCAAAAATACCAATGGATTCCTGAATTTTATCATCATTTCCCGAAAAACAAAGATGTTATTTTAACCTTGCGCGGACCGCGGCAGGTTGGCAAAACCACTTTAGTTAAACTATTAATTAAAAAAATACTGCTCAAAAACAAACATCAGCGCGAGCTTATTTTTTATTATCCCTGCGATAACATAGAAAATTTTAAAGAGCTGTATGAACTGCTTTTTAATTTTATTCAAGATACTAGAGCTAAAGAGCCTCGCCAAAGACTCTATTTATTCTTAGATGAAATTTCTTTTGTTAAAGAATGGCAAAGGGCGATTAAAAGCTTGGCTGATCTTGATTTTTTTAAAAATGCCACACTACTTATTACCGGCTCCAATAGTTTGGACATATTATTCTCCGGCGAACGCCTGCCCGGTAGGCGCGGTCAAATATTCTCGCCTGACATAGAACTTCTTCCTTTAAGCTTTCGCGAACTTGTTTTATTGGTAAAACCAGATATAGAAGAATTAAATGCCGCGCATAAAGATCGCTTGCTAAAAAAACTTTTATTTGATTATTTGGTCTGCGGCGGATTTCCAGCCAGCATCAATGAATACTTTACAAAAACTTTAATTTCTCCCGCCCGCTATGAAGTTTATCTGCAATGGATACAAGGAGATTTGCATAAGACGAATAAATCAGAAGATTTAGGATTGCGTCTTATTAGCCGCTTAGTTGATTCCATCAGTTCTACCGTTAGTTGGTATAATTTAGCTAAAAGAACCGGCATTGTTTCGCACTCTACGGTAGAAGAATATGTGGATATTTTAGAAAAAATTTTTGTTTTGAATAAAATTTTTTATTGTTCCTTAAACGGCCAGCCTGATTATAAAAAGAATAAAAAAATTTATTTTATCGACCCTTTTATCTTCAACACTTTAAAAACTAAAATAGACGGCTTTTTAGGCGACGCTTATGTTTACAGTTTAAATTATTTAAAAAATTCCGAATTATTGCCAAAAATCATGGAAAATTTAGTCCATAACTATTTAAACAGGTCTTTTGATCAAGTATTCTATTTTTCAGGCAAAAATAAAGAGATTGATTTTATTACTAAACATAAAAGCCGGCGCCGATATTTTGAAGTGAAATATCAAAATAAAGTGCGGGTAGCAGAATTTAGAGAAGCGCAAAAAATGATCGGCGCTAATAATTTAACTGTGATAACTAAACAAGATTATGAAAGCTGCGGATATATTAAGCTTATTCCTATACATCAATTTTTATTTTCATCTTTATGAAGCTCTCTGTCCATCTCATCACCTATAACTGCCAAAAATACCTGCGATTCTGCCTAAAATCCTTGCGTGATCAAATGTTTCAGGATTTTTCGGTTTTGATTATTGATAATGCCTCTCAAGACCAAACCGTTCATTTTATTGAACAATATTTAGCAGACCCAAAAAATAAAATTTTTGCCGCTAAAACTAAATTTATTAAAAATACTAAAAATTTAGGCTTTGCCGGCGCTCATAATCAAGCCATACAATGGACTAAAAGCGATTATGTTTTTATGATGAATTCTGATGTTATTTTAGATTTAGACTATATTAAAGAGCTAATCAGTTTTTTAGACGATAACGATGATGCTGCTGCTGTAGCGGGCGCTATCTACAAATGGGATTTTACCAAAGTAAATCAGGAATCATTAGGAAAGACTGAGCAAATTGACTCATTGGGACTTAAACTGTTTTCAAACCATAAAATAATTGAATTAACAGATGCGATACATCAAAATAAGCCTCAAGAAGTATTCGGCGTATCCGGCGCCTTGCCGATTTATAGCCGTAATGCTTTAGAATTAGTCAGAACGCCTATTTTTCACCCATCATTTAAATTCTATCTCAATCAGAAAGCGCCCGAGCTCTATGAATACTTTGATAATGACTTTTTTTGCTATAAAGAAGATGTCGATTTAGCTTATCGTTTAAGGCTTTTTGGTTTTAAAGCTTATATGATTCCTATGGCACGCGCTTGGCACGATAGAACCGCGTCTGCAGGCGCCTCGGTTGTTAAAAACAGAAAAAGTAAATCCCATTTTATAAACTATCATTCTTATAAAAATCATCTGTATTTTTTGTTAAAAAACATTCCGAATAAAATCTGGCAGCGGCACTTTTATCAAATTTTACCCTATGAGGCAATCAAAATAATTTACCTGATATTTTTAGAGCAAAAAACTTTAACCGCATTTAAAGAAATTATCAAAAATCTGCCTAAAATGCTGAAGAAAAGAATGTATATTCAAAAAAAGGCAGGAGCAGAAGCATGGAGAAATATTGAACAATGGATTTAACAATTTCAATCGTCAATTACAACACCAAAGATTTAGTTAAGCAGTGCGTTAAAAATATCATTAACTCAAATATTTCTTTAGATTATGAAATAATTATTGCAGACAATAATTCGTCTGACGGCAGCTCTGAACTATTTAGCAAAGAAATTCTTCCGCATTCTAAGCGAGTTAAATTAATTAAATTTAGAGACAACCGCGGTTTTGGCGCCGGGCACAATTTAAGCTTGCAAAAATCAAATGCCAAATATGCGCTTATAATTAATCCTGACATTGTTACCTTGAATAATGCTATTAGCTCATTATATAAGTTTATGGAAAAAGAGCCCAAATGCGGCATTGCCGGGCCTAAATTGATTTATCCTGATTTGACTGTCCAGCCATCCTGCCACACCTGGCCTAAATTTATAACTCCGCTGTATCGCAGAACGCCGTTATCTCGCACTGCTTGGGGATTAAAAAAAACTAAACATTATGATATGATAGATTATGATCACAAAGAATTAAAAAAAGTTGATTGGCTGGTAGGCGCTTGTTTAATGATTAGAAAAACAGTCTGGGATAAAATTCAAGGTTTTGACGAACGTTATTTTCTTTACTGCGAAGACATTGACATTTGTCGCAAATGCTGGAATGCCAAATTTGAAGTATGGTATATTCCAGAAGCTAAAATGATACATTATCATAAGCGCTTGTCAGCACAAAAAAAATGGTGGCAGTTCATGTTTAATAAATCAAGCAGAACGCACATCCAATCGCATTTAAAATATTTTAAAAAGTGGGGGTTTAAATAATTTTAACATCATGTCTTTGTTCATCAAAAAAATCGGCATAGACCTAGGAACCACATATACCCTTGTACACATCCCTAAAAAAGGCATTGTTATTAATGAGCCGTCAGTGGTTGCTATCGCTAAAAACACTAAAGAAGTATTGGCTGTCGGCAATGAAGCTAAAGAAATGCTAGGACGTACGCCAGACACTATAATAGCTAAAAAACCATTAAAAGACGGAGTTATTGCTGATTACAAAACCACGGAAGCTATGCTGCGCTATTTTATATCTAAGGCTTTAGGCGGTTTTAAAATTTTTCGGCCTGAAGTAATGATTGCCGTGCCTGCCGGCATTACCTCAACTGAAAGGCGGGCGGTAATAGACGCTACTTTAGCCTCCGGCGCCAAAGCCGCTTATATTATTAAGGAACCCATAGCCGCGGCTATTGGAGCTAACATTCCAATCGGCTCCGCGTCCGGGCACATGATTGTAGATATGGGAGGCGGCACCTCGGAAATCGCGGTTATCTCTTTAGGAGGCATCGTTACAAATACTTCCGTGCGCATAGGCGGCAATAAATTTGATGAAGCTATTGGCGAATTTATAAAGAGAAAATATAATTTAGCGATTGGCGAGCGCACCGCGGAAAACGCTAAAATAAAAATAGGTTCAGCTTTATATTTAAAAGAGAGTCTAAAAATGGAAGTTATGGGCCGGGATATGGTATCAGGCCTGCCGCGCATTGTAGAAATCAATTCTAATGACATTACAGAAGCCCTGCAAGAACCTCTAAAAGGCATTATTAACGCTGTTAAAAATGTCTTGTTTAATACGCCGCCAGAATTGTCAGCTGATGTAATGGATAAAGGAATGGTGCTTTCCGGCGGCAGTTCGCTTTTGCGCAATTTTGACAAGCTCTTAACTCAAGCTACTGGCGTTGAAGCTTATGTCGCCGATGAGCCTCTATTGTGCGTAGCCAAGGGAACGGGCATTGCCTTGGAAAATCTGGAGGCTTATAAAAGATCAATACTGGCAACTAAATAAACACGCCAGAATTGGCGGATAAACTTATGATAATCGGCCATAAGCCAATTATAAAATATCTTTCTCAAATAATAAAAACTGATAATCCAAATCATGCTTATTTGTTTTACGGGCCCGAGCATATAGGCAAAACAACCACTGCCAAATGGTTTGCCAAAAACTTAATCGCTAAAGATATATCGCGAAAAATGATTTTAAAAAAATACCCTGATTTTTATTTTATCAAACCGGAAATTGGCAAAAAAAATATAGCAATTAAACAAATTCAAAATCTGCGGGAAAAAATCGTTAAAACGCCATTTTACAACTCTTACAAAATTGCTATAATAAAACCAACAGAATATTTCAATTCTGAATCATCAAATGCTTTTTTAAAAATATTGGAAGAACCGCCTAAAAAAACTGTATTTATCCTAATAGCCAACAATATTAAATCAGTCCTGCCAACTATCTCGTCTAGAACTGAAATCATAAAATTTGCTTTAGTTAAAACAGATGATATTATTCAAGTCTTGAACAAAAATTTTAACAGTCGGCAAAAAAAATTTATAGCCGGATGGGCGCAAGGCAAAATAGGTCTGGCGCTAAATTTAAACGGGAATAAAATAAAAAGCATTATAGATGAAGAAAAAAAACTCTTGCAAATATTAAAATCAGCACCTGATCAAAAAATTAATTTTCTGGCAGAATTGCCAAAAAATCCTAAAAAATGGATAAATTATGTAAGCAGTTTATTAAGAGACATCTTGCTGGCTAAATTAAAACTTGATCCGCTTATCACCCATCAATACCTAAAAACAGAGTTTCAAAAATTAGCCAACAGACACGCTTTTAACAAACTAACAGATATGCTGCAAGATCTAATGGATATGCCTGACAATCTTAAGCGCAATGTAAATCAGCCATTATTATGGCAAAATTTGTTCTTAAAAATATAATTATTATCTTTATCTTAACAGCTTTAACAGGGTGCAGTTTTTTAGGATTGAGAATTGGCGGAGAAAACAAAAAACTCGCTAATTTGGGAGATAAAGAGAATATTGGCGGCATCCTAAAATCGATTAATAAAGGAGAAACTTTTAAATTTAAAAACCAAATTACGGCTAAAGAATCTCTGAACAGGCTTGACATAAAAGCTTTGTTTTTTGATCCGCAAGATACCCTTACTTTATATTTATTATCAAAAAATAAGGGCCTGTGGGTAACGTATAATGGGGGTGAGAATTGGGAAATTTTGTTAAATGAGTTGATAAACGCTGTAGCCTTAGATCATCAAAAACGAGGGTTAATTTATGCGGCCAAAGATACTGTTTTGTTAAAAACAGAAGACGGGGGCAGTAGTTGGGAGACTATCTTTATAGAAACTTTGGGCAATGCTATCACTGCCTTAACATGCGACCCGCAAGACTCAAATCACTTATTGGCTGCCTCTCAAAATGGCTTGATTTTTGAAACCGTTGATCAAGGAGAATCGTGGCGCCTGCTTGCCAATTTAAAAGTTAAAGTCTTGCGCCATATCATTATTAATCCTCAAAACTCCGCGGAAATATATGCGGCGACTTCCACAGAGGGCGTCTTTAAAAGCCAAGATAAAGGTCGGAATTGGTCTCCGCTGTCAAATTTAGAAAAATTTCCAGGTTCTTATGAATACGGTCAATTAAAAATTAATCCGGCTAACCCGGCGCATCTATACTTAGCTTGCAAATATGGTATATTAAAATCAGAAGACAGCGGCGAGCATTGGCAGCCTCTGTCTTTATTAACTCCAAGGGGCCAGACTAAAATATTAACGGTTGGATTTAATTATTTTAACGAAAGGATGATATATTACGCCACAAAAGATTCGTTTTTCCGCAGCAGCGACGGCGGCCTGACATGGAGTTTTTCGTCTTTGCCCACAAGCAGGTATCCTATAGAGATTTTAGTAGATAATTTTGATACGAATGTCGTGTATATTGCTGTCAGTAATTAATGCACGATATTATGTCATTCCCGCTTTCGCGGGGATGACATACTAAGTTTACTTGTTTATATGCTTAATGCTTACAAATCACAATTTGAAAATGTCATTCAATTATTAAAAGAAGAGCTAACTAAACTCCGCACTTCCCGCGCCGCCCCCAGCCTAGTTGAAGATATCATAATTGAGGCCTATGGGGGTTCGCGCATGCAATTAAAAGAATTGGCTTCTATCAGCATCCCGGAACCGCGAAGTCTCGTTATTAAGCCTTGGGATAGAAATATAATTAAAGACATAGAAAAAGGCTTAATCAATTCTAATTTAGAATTTAATCCAATTGTTGACACAGATATCCTGCGAATTCAACTGCCTGAATTAACCCAAGAAACTCGCGAAAAATTAGTTAAAAAACTGCATGGCATGTTGGAACAAAATCGCATCAAATTGCGCCAGATCAGAGATGAGGCTAAAAAAACGATTGAACAAAAACATAAAAACGGAGAAATGCCGGAGGATGACAAATTTAGCTTGATTGATGATTTAAACAAAATGACTCGCGAGTTTTCCGATCAAATTGATAGTCTCGGAAAGAAAAAAGAACAGGAAATCATGACGATTTAAATAGAACCTTGATGTGTATTATGAAAAGAATTCTTATCGCCGCCACATTAGTCATCGCAGGAATTTTGGTAATCCTTTATCTATCAACCATACCCATTGCGAATCAACTAAACAGATTATGCGCAAAACAGCAGTCAACCGTCATTAAGGACCGTTATAACAATACAATTCGCATCCTGCCAAACAGCAAAGGACATTACAGTTGGCCATTAAAGGAGGTGCCGACTAGATTTAAAAAATTAGTGGTCCAGCAAGAGGACCGCTTTTTTTATTATCATTTTGGGGTCAATCCATTTAGCATTGCCCGGAGTTTATCGCATTATTTATTTAGAGGCAGATTAACAGGGTCAAGCACCATTACCCAACAATTAGTCAAGCTCTTATTAGGGCATGAGAGTAAACGAACGGTCAGGAACAAAATCGTAGAATCAATCTACGCGATTGCTTTAGAATTACACAGTAAAAAAAAGGAAATCTTGCGACTTTATGCTAACAATATTTACTTTGGTAATTTAGCCCAAGGATTAGAAGAAGCAAGCAGGTATTATTTTAATAAATCAGCAGAGTCATTAGACGATAAAGAGATCCGTTCGCTTTTATCTATAATTAGCAATCCGTCAAGACAATCATTAAAAATGGCAAAAAACATCAATAGAAAAACCCAAGCTTCTTTTGAATTAGAATCATTAGGCATTGATTGTCAGTTTGATTGCATTCTTTCTATTGATGCGAACCTTACTGAAAAATTGCGTCAAATTTTAAAGCAAAATTTATTATTATCGTCTTTTGCGAGCGCAGAAAACGGCGCCATAGTTGTTCTTAAATTGCCGGAAAACGAACTCTTGGCGTTAGTTGGGTCAGTTGATCCTTACGGCCGCGGCGCTGGTTCGCAAATCAATATGGCTTTAAAACCGCGGCCAATTGGCTCTACTATTAAACCATTTATCTATCTTAAAACCTTTGAGCATGGTCTGCGTCCTTACACTTTAATTAACGACCGCGAGTATAGGTATCAAATTGGTTCTGGCTTTGCGCTGTATCCTAAGGATTATGATGAAAAATACCGCGGTTTAGTTACGGCCCGGCAGGCTCTCTCTGAAAGTTTAAATGTTCCGGCTTTAAAAGTTTTAGAATTCGCGGGGCTTGACGATTTTTATGAATTTTTGACTGTTGATTTGGCTTTTCAACCTATACAACCGTTAGATAACTATCAGCTTGGCATTGCATTGGGCGGGTTAGAAATGGATTTGCTGACGCTCTCAAATTATTTTACGATTTTTCCGTCTAACGGAGTAATAAAGCCGTTAAAGATAATCAAAACTGATTCTTTAACGCCGCCGCCAATGGCTAAAAATCTCACAGAACATCGCATCAGTCAGAATACTTTTATTCAGTTAATCAATAAAATTCTTTCTGATAGAGAAGCTGGAGTAGAACAATTCGGCATCAAAAGTCATCTTAATTTATCTCAACCTAATTATGCTTTAAAAACAGGAACATCTCGCGAGTTTCTTGATAGCTGGACTATTGGCTACACGCCGGATTTTTTAGTCGGCGTTTGGATAGGAAATAGTTCTAATAAACCAATGGATATGGTTTCCGGCGCAGAAGGAGCCGGCAAGATTTGGAGCCAAGCGATGGAGATAATGTTTGCGTCGCCTTACAATAAAAAAACTGCTTTTGATTTTAGCAAGATCAAAGAATATCAAAATGCTAATACTGTAGAGTACGGTTTGGCTGACGATGATTATGATTGGAGCCGCAATTTACTAATTCAGGAGCAGAGTTTGATTATAAGCCCTCATAATGGCGATAAGTTTCTTTTTGAAGCAGGTATGGTTATTCCATTAGTCTCTTTGGAAGAGGTCAAATGGACAGTGGGAGACATAATAGTTGGGAGGGGTAAGAAAGTTAATTGGCAACCAGAAAAGGCGGGAGAGTATGCGATTAGAGCAGAAAAAGGTGATGTGGAGGAGGATGTGAGAGTGAGGATAAATGAGGTTGACTAAGTTGACTAAGATTGTAACTTTTAGTAATATCTCTTTGATATGGCAATAGATTGGACTAAAAAACGTTTATTTTTCATCAGCGGCATTCTTTTTGTAATTGCCGCTAGTTTGATTACTTATGGGATAGGGATAATGCTCCAGCGAGGTCAGAAACTACCAATCAAACGACAAACGCCCACTGGTCAAGCTACGGAAATTATTCCTTTAGTCGCGGATAAAATTTCGCAAAGCGCGGCGATTGTTTTACATTTGCCTAAAAGCCTTGCCATCAATGCGGCCCAAGCCAAAGAGCAGATTAGTTTTGAACCAAAAATTAACGGCGCCTGGGCGCAGAGCCAAAACCCGCAAGAGTTAATTTTTCAACCTAAAAAAAAATTAGAAATCGGCAAGTATTATTTAGTAAAGATTGCCAGCCAATTCGGTGAACTCAAAAAAGACTTTTTAATTGATGATGACCCTAAAGTGATTGCTGTTTTTCCGCAAACTGATTCTGAAGCCTCGGAATTTAGCGAGGTTAATATCATTTTTAATCGGCCAATGGCGCCTTTGACGACCATTGATGCGTTAAAAGAAGAAAAAATCCCGGTACAAATCATACCGCAAACCGCTGGCAGGTTTAAGTGGATAAGCACTCGCAATCTGCAATTTAAACCAGAAAATCGTCTTATTCGTTCTTCGCATTATACAGTCAGAATTAAACCAGGTTTTGTGTCCCTTGATGGTTTGTCAGTAGATCAGCAAGAATTCAATTTTACGATTCGTCCTTTGCGCTACCAAACAGACATTGAAAGGAGCCAAACAGTTCTCTATGACAAGCCATTTCGTCTATATTTTAATCAGCCAATTAATTTAGCGCGGACCAAGCAAAAAATCACCGTCAGCAGTTTAGAAGAAGTTAAAATGTCAGACCCGAAAGCTGGAGAAATCACTCAATTTGTGCCTCATAATATTCCATTTATTGCTGAGTATGGCAAAAGAACAATCTATGATGAAAAGTCAAAATCAGAAAAAGAAATTACTGACACTTCTATCCTGTCTGTTTGGAATGCCAAAGACCGTCATAGTCGTGCAAAATTTTGGGATTTTGATAGCCAATACCGCATCACCATAAAAGGAGCGGTACCAGAGGAGGGAGATATTTTATTGACCGAAGAGCGCGAGATAGACATCAGCATCCCTAACTTGATTGCTAATGTTTTCGCCATGTCAGACCGCTTAAATTTTGCAGAACCGGAGATGTTTGATCCGCAAGGCGAATTAATAATCAATTTTTATGAGGAGATTGACAAAGACGCAAGTATAATGCGCGGAGACGATATTCAAGACATTACTTATGGTCAAAAGTGCAAACTTGATGAGTACGGCAATGAGGTGCGAATAGGCGAGGAATGCGAGAAGGAAGTAGATTACAACCAAATAAAGCTCAGCTTTAAAACTAGGACATATCAGCCGGCAGAAGAAGTCAATGTCAAATTTAATAAAATTGTCAATAAAGCAGGCCTTCAACTTAATGTAGAACCTATTGAGCAGACTATTGTCATCTACCCAAAATTGACGCTTTATAAAACAGCTCCGCAGCAAGATGATCATAATGTGTCTTTAACTGAACTAATTATTTGTTCATCTACGGCTTTGCAAATACCTGCTGATCCGGAAAAAAATCCGCAAAAAATTGACGCTAATCTCTCATTAGGCAGATTAAGATGGCAGATGCCTTATAAGGTCAGCGACCCGCAAGCCGCCTGCGGCATAAATCAATTTGAAACTATTTTAGATTACGGGCTTTTACCAGAGAGTGATTATAATTTAACCCTACATTTAGTTGATGACTTTGGTCAAACTGCGTCAAAAACGATCAGATTTACCAGCGGCAAAGTTCCAGACATCGCTCGCAATTTTTATCACTTCCAAGACCCTTACAATGTAACATTCCCTGGCAAGACAAAGTTGACTTACGCGGTTGATAATTTGGAATATGTTAATCTGCATATTTGTCAGGTTGACGCTAAAACACTATTAGATTATCTGTATAATAAGCCGTCATATACTACCGGCCAATCTCAATTTTTGTGTCTAAACTCAATAGAAAAAAGAATAGAACTGCCGAAGAAATTTTGGACTAAAAATTATTTTCAAATTGATCTTAAAAACAATGTCCCTAATCCATTAGGGCATTATATTTTGACCTTTAGCCATCCGGATTATAAGACGCCAGAAAGTCAGCAATGGCAAGAACAGACAAAAAGTTACATTAAAAAGCCTGGAAAGCAAATTTATGAGCGGACTTTTTTGACTGTAACTAATTTAGCGGTGCAAGAAAAAAAAATAAATTGGCCGGATTGGGACGCGGAGCTAAATTACACAAAAAAGAAATTGGAAAACCCTAATTTATATTGGGTTAGTCAAATTGGCACTTTAGCGCCGGTAGAAGGCGCAAAGATCAATTTTTACATAAGGGATGAGAAAGCTAGCAATATCGCAGAGACAGGTTTAGAATCTGTTTTGACAGACAGCCAAGGAATAGCTCATACGCCTTTAATTCACAATTTACTTGCCGTAGTAGTCAGCAAAGGACAAGACAGTACAATCCTTACCGACTATTCAGGTCAAGACACTCTAAAATGGGGAAAGGACGCCAATAGCGCTGAACGGATTTATATTTACACTGACAGGCCAATTTATCGTCCAGGCGACAAGGTTTATGTTAAAGGACTGCACCGCTTAGGTTATGATGGTGATTATGAAATCTTTCGCGATAAAAAAGAAGTTATATTAGTGAACAATAACCGCGGCGATCTTATATTTAGTCAAGATTTAACAATAAATGAGTATGGCGCTTCTACGGCTGAATTCACCTTGCCGATTACAGCCGCTTTAGGAAATTATAATATCTCCGTCGGCAACAGCTGGGGATATTTTGAAGTAGAAGAATACGCCCCCTCTCCATTTAAAGTAGACGTTAAAAGCGATAAAGAAGAGTATTTAGCCGACGATGCGTTAAAATTAAAGATTGACGCTAATTATTACTTTGGCGTGCCGGTTTCCGGCGTGGAAGTTGAGTATTCTTTTTTAGCGCAAGATTATTATTTTGACCGCTATGCTGACGAGTATTTTTCTTTTGGACAAGGTTGGTATTATGATTATGACGCAAGCGGTTATGGCGATAAATTTATCTTGCGAAATAAAGCAATCTTAGACGAAAAAGGGCAGGCAAACATAGAATTGCCTTTGGACTTTGCCAAATATTTTAAAGAAGAGGAAGTAAAAAGCAGTAAAATTTTTATTGCTTATTTGACAGTCAAAAATCAAAGCGGTCAAGCAGTATCACAGCAAAAATCAGTGATTGTCCACCGCGGCGAGTTTTATTTGGGCGTTAATTTGACCCCGTCATTTGCAAGCAAAAACGAAGCAGTAACCGTCAAAATAAAATCAGTTGATGTCAAAGGCAAGCCCGTACAAATCAGTAATATCACTTTAAAAATTAGTAAAATTAAATGGGATTATTTTAGGCGGCAAGAGGTTGATGGCGGTTATTATTATAAATCAGAAAAAAAACTGACTCCGGTTAAAACTTTAACTCTAAATACCGATGAGCAAGGCAATACTAAAGAAAAAATTAAATTGGACCAAGAAGGGGAGTATGAAGCAGAAGTCTCGGCTTTAGATAACCAAAACAATTCAATCTCCGCGTTAGAACAATTGTATATTTACGGCGAGGGCGAAGTAAACATTCGGCCGACTAATGATGCCTCTTTAGAATTAGTCAGCGATAAAACTGCCGTAGAAATTGGCGAAAAGACGCAAGTGATTATTAAATCGCCTTTTCCTAAAGCCAAAGCTCTAATAAGTTTAGAGCGGGGCAAAATTTTTGATTACCAAATTATAGACATCAATCAAAATCTCTTTGCCTATAACTTTATTGTTAAAGAAGAATATCTGCCTAATGTTTATTTTTCAGCTCTGCTTTTGTCAAGCCAGCCGTCAGTTAAGTTTGGGCAAATTAATTTTAGGGTTAACACTAAACAAAAAGAAATAGATATTAAAGTAAGTTCAGATAAAACCAATTATCTGCCTGGCGAAAAAGTTAATTTGACTGTGGAGACGCGCAATTTTAAGGGCCAGCCAATTTCAGCAGAACTTTCTTTGGCAGTAGTTGATATGAGCGTGTTGGCTTTAAAAGGCAATCCTAAAAAAAATCCAGTTTCTTTTTTCTATAATGGTTTGCCTTTAACTGTTACTACCGCCTCTAATCTTAAAAATGTCCTTCAAGAGTTAGATGTGCCGTACAAATCCAAGGGCGGCGGCGGTAGCGAGCCTAATGATTTGTCTAAGAAAAAACGAGGCATTTTTAAAGATACTGCCTATTGGAACGGGATAGTCAGGACTGACGCAAACGGCAAAACGCAAGTCTCTTTTGATCTGCCTGATAATTTAACAACTTGGCAGGCAGAAGCCGTGGGCATTACCTTTGACACTAAATTAGGCATTGGTTATAATGAATTTAAAACCGAGAAAAAGTTAATGATAGTTCCATTGAAGCCGCGCTTTATTTTACCGGGCGATGAATTTAGCATTGGCGCCAATATCTTTAATGAAACTGATGATTGGCAGAAATTGAACGTCTCTTTAGAAAGTCAGACATTACAATTAAATAACAGGTCAAATCAAGAGTCAATAATTATCAAGCCGCATGCCAAAGAGACAATTTACTTTGCGGCGCAGGCTCCAGAGACAATAGAGCAAGGCGCGCACAGTTTTGCTATATCAGCTAAAAACAAAAAATACGAAGATGCAGTAGAGCAAAGTATTCCAATCAAATCGCTTGATACTTATGAGGCATCAGCCACTGCCGCTTTTAGCAATAAAGAAAAAGAAATAGAATATCTTTATCTGCCGGACAATGTTATTAAAAATAAGGGCGGATTGACGATTAAAACTAATGCGACCCTGGCAGTATTTTTAAGCGATGGGTTAAAGTATTTGGCAGAATATCCTTATGGCTGCGCCGAGCAAATTGCCAGCACTTTAAAGTCATTGGCTATTTTAAAAAATGGATTATCTATTCAAGATTTAAGTAAAATTTTTGATGTTCAAAGAGTCAAATTTGGCGATAAGTATTATTCTTTAGACGAGGCTACGCAAGCCGGTTTAAATCAACTTTATCAAAGTCAAGGTTATTGGCCAGGCGGTTTTGCCTATTATAAAGGCGGGGAGCCGAATTTTTATTTGACGCTTCATATTGTTGGTGCATTGATTGAGATCAAAAACGCTGGTTATGAGGTTGACGCGGCCGTATTGGAACGGGCTATAAATTTTTTGTCTGATGGCCTTACTTCTACTGACGCGGCGCGAAAAATCACTGATAAAGATACTGTCATTATGACTATTGGCGTCTTGACCAATTATGACCGATTTAAACAAGACTCTAATTTACTTAATCGCCTTTCAGAAATCATTAAAGACAAAAAATATATTAACGAGGAAATTTCTAACAACAGTTTATCTGAATTGGCGATACTTTTAACAAGAACTGGCGAAAATTTTAAAAAACCAAAGGAAGAGATATTTAAAATTTTGAGAAACAGAATTTTACTTGACAGCCGCGGCGCTTATTTGGGCGTTAATCCTCAACGTCAAATTTACGAATACTATGAGTCGCCAGTCAAAAATACTGCTTTGTTGTTAAAGGCATTGGTAAAAAATAAAGAAGATAATCCGTTGTTAGATAAAATTTTGCGGTGGCTGATGTCTAATCGGGCAAAAGACGGAGCTTGGGGGACAACTAACAATACTGCGGCAGTAATTGAGGCATTTACGGATTTTCTAAATTGGAAAAAAGAGATGGAATCAGATTTTGATTTGCAAATTTCTTTAGCAGAGAAAGGAATAGGCGAACACAGCTTTGACAAAAACACTGTCTTAAAAACTTTTGAAGATTTCTTGCCGATTCAAAAACTTGATTTTAACAAAATCAGTCCAATTATCTTCTTAAAATCCAATCACAACAAAGCAGTCAATAATTTTTATTACGACCTCTCGCTTAAATACTTTTTGCCGATTGAAAATTTAGCCAGCCGCGATGAGGGCTTTACTGTAAGCAGAGAATTTTTTGACCGCTTTGACCAAGAACAAAAAAATCCTTTAACTTCTGCCAAGGTCGGCGATATTTTGCAAGGTCATTTAATCATTACTAGTCCGAAAAATCGGTATTTTGTGGCAATAGAAGATTTTATTCCAGCTGGTTTAGAGATTGTCAATTTGCGATTAGCAACTGAAGACCAATCTTTATCGCAAGACAAAAATGAACAATCGTCAAAAACTGAAATTTTTTATCCTGATGCCGAAGAATCACACGATGACCGCTTATTTTTATTTAAAGAACGACTCTCTCCCGGAATTTATGATTACACATATTTTGTCCGCGCTTTAATCCCCGGTCAATATCATCACCTGCCGGCAATAGTGAGTGAAATGTATTTTCCAGAAAATTTTGGCAGAACTGCTGGTGGAGAGTTTAGGATTGAAAGATAGAAATTATCTGTTATAATGAAAACCGTTTTAATTGCCGCCGTCACTTTAGACGGCAAAATCGCCAAATCCGCTTATCATAATGTCAACTGGACATCCAAAAAAGATAAGCTGTTTTTTAGAAAAGAAACGCAAAAAGCCGGCGCGGTTATTTTTGGCTCCAATACTTATAAAGCGATTAGCCGGCCAATGCCTAAGTGTCTAAATATTATAATGACCAGACAGCCGCAGAAATATCAATCTAAAACGCAAGAGGGCTTATTAGAATTTACTTCTGATTCTCCGCGCGTAATTTTAGACAAACTGGCTAAAAAAGGCTTTAAAACAGCTGTTATAGGCGGCGGTTCGGCTATTTATTCCTTATTTTTACAAGCTGGTTTGATTGATGAAATATATTTGACTGTAGCGCCAAAAATTTTTGGCACAGGAGTTAATTTATTTAAAGATATGGAGATTAATGAGGTTAATTGGCGGCTGATTAATGTCGGCAAGCTGGGAAAAGGGGAAGTGCTGGTGAAATATAAAATTAAAACTTGAGAATACTTATGACACATCCATCTTGGGACCAATACTTTATCAATATTGCCAAAGAAGTGGCAAAAAAATCCAAAGACCCGTCAACTCAAGTGGGCTGCGTTATTGTAACTTCCGATAACCGCCCAGTTTCTTTTGGATATAACGGCTTTGTCGCCGGCTGTAATGAGCGGTTTATGACATTTGAACGGCCAATGAAGTACTTTTTGGTTATACACGCGGAAATGAACGCTCTTATTTTCGCCAAGCAATCGCTTAAAAAATGCAAAGCATACATAACTCACGGCCCTTGCGAAAACTGTTTAAAACACTTAATGCAAGCTGGAATTGCAAAAATTACTTATGAGAATCCAGGCGTAATTAAAGAGCGCGGCACCGCAGAACAAAAAGAAGCAATCAAAAGACTCTTAAATTCTTTCAATGTGACTTGTAAAAATATAAACGGTACTGATTATTTAAACGATTTTTAAATATGACAAAAATAATATTCGGCATTGCCGGAGAAATGGGTTCCGGAAAAACCTTAATAGCTAAATATTTGCAAAAAAAATACCAAGCAAAACTTTTTAGTTTTTCAGGAATGCTGCGCGATATTTTAAAACGACTGTATTTGCCGGAAACGCGAGAAAATTTACAAACGCTTTCCACAGTCTTGCGCCAAAACTTTAGCGAGGACCTAATGTCTAAAGTCATTGCCTATGACATTGAACGCTCGCAATCTTCAGTAATCGTCGCAGAGGCTATTCGCCGCCCATCTGATATTGTTTATCTTAAAAAACTGCCAAATTTTTATCTGATGGCCGTCCAAGCTGACTTTAAACTGCGCTATCAACGACTAACCATGCGCTGTGAAAATCCTGATGATCAAACAAAAACATTGGATAAGTTTCAAAAAGAACTGCAACAGGAATCAGAACAAAAAATTAAAGAAGTCGCAAAGCAAGCTGATTTTGTAATTGACAATAACGGATCAATAGAAAATTTATATAAACAGATTGATATTATCATGCAAAAAATACTAAAAACTTGATACTAAATATGCAAGCATATCTAAATGTCATCAAAACCGTCCTAAAACTCGGCAAAAAAAAAGATCCCTCTGACATCAAAACAACAACAGGCCGCAAAGGCGTGCCGACAATTTCTTATTTTGGCATGCATTATAAAATTGATTTGAATGACGGATTCCCTCTTTTGACGACCAAAAAAATTAATTTTGATCTTGTGCTTCGCGAACTTTTGTGGTTTTTAAGCGGAGAAACGCACATCCGCAATCTTCGCAAGCATACTAAAATTTGGGATGATTGGACAGGCCCTGAAAAAAACTGGAGTTTAGGCAGGACTTACGGAGCCCAGTGGGTCAAATGGGAGCAATATTTAAAAAAACCTAACAGCAATCAATGCAAAATTCGTC
>JBBTVS010000117.1:0-5141 GCA_038078695.1 Patescibacteria group bacterium | reverse complement strand
CTATTTTAAGCGAGCGCGTTTTATTCTCGTCAAATTTTTGACCGTATTCAATCAATCTATCCAATAACTCACTCGCAGACATTTGCCGAATATACCAGCCATTCAGCCAATCTAACTTTTCCTGATCAAAAATTGCCGGTGATTTCTGCACGCGCTCCAAACTAAATTGCTTGATTATTTCCAGCCGGCTGAAAATTTCTTGATCCGTTTGAGGCCGCCAGCCTAACAAAATCAAATAATTAAAAATCGCTTCCTGCAAGTATCCTTGTTTTTTATACTCTAACAATGATACTGCTCTGTGCCGTTTTGACAATTTTGACCTGTCTTTGCCCAAAATCATAGGCAAATGCGCAAACCGCGGCGGTTTCCAGCCAAAAAATTTATAAAGCAACAAATGCTTTGGCGTTGAAGAAAGCCATTCTTCAGCGCGCAAAACATGAGTAACTCCCATTAAATGATCATCAACCACATTTGCCAAATGATATGTCGGATATCCGTCTGATTTCAACAAAACCTGATCATCAATCAGATTATTTTCAAATTTAACTTTGCCGCGAATAATGTCAAAAAATTCAGTTTGACCCTCATGCGGAACTTTTAATCTAATTACATAATTTTGAATTTTGAATTTTGAATTTTGAATTTTGCCGCGACAGCAACCGTCATACTTTGGCGGCTGTTTTGCGGCTATTTGACGCTCCCGCAGCTCTTTTAATCTCTCCTCTGAACAGGTGCAAACATAAGCACAGCCTTTTTTAACTAACTCTTCAGCATACTTTTGATAAATAGCCAATCGCTGACTCTGAAAAATTAGGTTTGAAAATTTTGGATTTTGATCCCAATCTAATTTCAACCACTCCAAACTATCTATAATTGCCTCTGTTGCACCGCTAACCTCTCTACTGCGATCAGTATCCTCAATCCGCAACAAAAATCTACCCTTATGCGAGCGGGCATAAACCCAAGCAAATATGGCTGTGCGAATATTTCCAATATGCGGCGCGCCGGTAGGGCTTGGCGCAAAACGAGTTGTTATCTGATAACTCATAATTCATAAATGATAATCCAATTTTATATATGGATTATCAATTATGGGTTATAGTATCACACTTGACGACATTTTGACAATGGTTTATAATGATAAAAAATAAATAGGCTAAATGTAATTAAAATAATACTTAAAAAAATATCAAAGGTTTTAAAATTATTTTAATTGCATTTTAACCCAAGCTCAAATTAATGAAAAAAACAAAGTATTTTATAGCAATAACCGCAGCTGTGTTCGTTTTTATCATAGCCATGGTAACGATTTTTATGCAAGATACTTTTGCGCAATCAGAACAGGCATCTGCCCCTTATGCCGATACAAGGCTGGAAATACAACAGCGCAGGCAGGAAATTAAAAATCTTCGCGAATCAGACAAAAGCGGCACGCGCCAGCAAAGAATCGTATTAAAAGGACAGAATGTGTTAGACAGAATTGATCTCCGTCTAAACCGCACAGTAAAACTCACTGATAAAATAGAAGAGGTAGCGAAAAAAATGCAAGAGAAAGGCACAGACGCGGAAGCGGTTTTAACTCTAATTGACGCGGCGCGCGGAAAAATCACTGAAGCTCAAACATCTTACGAACAGAGCAAGGAAATGCTTGACGCTATCAACGGCGCGGAAGATCTGTCAATAGCCATCAAAAATTTTAAAAACGCAGTTTCCGCCACTTATAAGAGCATGAGCGAAGTTAAAACAAATTTAGTTGAAGCGATTAAAACTTTAAAAGCGATTAAAACAACAACAGTTAATTAAATTAGCGATTATTGTAAGCCAGCGTAAACTTATGATGATTGTCTAAAAATACAATGAAAAAGAAAAATTTAATTATAATTATTGCCATCATTGCCTTAATTATAATTATCGTCTTAGTCAGGGGCAGAAAAGAGCAGGAACCAGCAGTTGAAAATAGCGAGGCTCTACCAGATGCCGAAGAACAAATCCCTGCTGACGAAAATGTTGAAATTCCAGTTTCTCCAATCAATGGAGAAGAAGCAGAGGAAGTGGAGATTGATTTAGATAATCTAAACGCAGAAGAAGATGCCGGGCTTGATACATTGGAAAATGAAGCAAATAAATTAGACGTATCAGGCAATGACGAAGATTTAAATTTAGAAGAAGAAATAGCAGAATAATCAATTAAAATAAAATAAATCAAAAAACAAATCCCCCTAACTTTCAGGGGTTTTTGTTTGCCTTACTTTTCAATTATAGGATGCTCGTGTCCCAAAGCTTTTCGCCGTCGCAAATGCTTAATGTGTTGAGCCCGGATTTTATCAAATTTATCCCTGTTAAAACCATTCCGTTGAATCATTAAAGACGCGTGCCTGCCGCCTAAAAAATGAGGCATAATTACATAGCTTGCCCCGCGCTCGTACAGCTTTTCCGCGTCTTCCAGATTGTGGGAAATAACCATAATAATCGCGCCTTTATTGATCTTGCGAATTCTTTCAATCAAAAAAGCATTAGTTTCAAAATCTGGAATCGTAGAAACGGCCATTTGCAAATCAGACAAATTTAACTCGTCTAAAAACTCGCCGTCGTCAACATCTCCATAATGGCAGTTAATTTTTTGATGATTTAATTTGCCGATAACTTCCGGATCAAAATCAACTACTAAAAATTTCTTGTTTAATTTATTAAAAACGCGCAAAAAATCATAGCCGATTCGGTTGTATCCAAATAAAATAATTTCGCAATCAGGAGAAGGCAGATGTTGATTCTTAAAACAGTTTTTTCTTTCAAAAACAGATAAAAATTTAGCCATTCGCGGATAAATTTGTTCAGCATGCAGAATCATATAGGCAGATCCTGCGATAGTTATTAAACCTATTAAAATTACCAAAGATAATATTTCTTGATTTAAATGTCCAAATTGCACAGCCATTACAATTAAAATTAAAGAAAATTCGCTGATCTGCGCCACTGCAAGTCCGGCAAAAAAACTGACTTTCTTAGTATAGCCAAGCGCTCCCATCAAAATCATCACAATTAAAGGATTGCCGATTAAAACAAATAAAGACAAACCAAGAGCCGGAACCAATAAATGCTTTAAATCAGCCAATGCCATCCCGGAGCCAAGAGTTATAAAAAAGATGATAATAAAAAAATCGCGCAATGGTTTGGTTTTAGAGCTTATTTCGCGATGATAAGGCGATATTGAAAGAGCCACGCCGGCGGACAGGGCTCCAATTTCTAAAGAAAAGCCTGCTTTATAAAACAAAGAGGCCAAACCTAATCCCCAGGCAATGGAAAAAAGAAACAAGCATTCCTGCGACTCGGCAAAAAAACGGCTTAATCGAGGCAAAAGATAAATTGCCGTGAAAATAAGGGTTATGCTTAAAATTATGCCTTTCAAAACGGCAATAATAATTAATTCCTGCCATCTTACGCCTTTTTGCAAAGAAGGGATAATAATTAAAATAAATGCCGCGGCTATGTCTTGAATTAAAAGAAAACCAATGGCAATCCTCGCGTATAATTTTTGCAAGTCGCCTTTGTCAGACAAGAGTTTTAAAACGATGATGGTACTGCTAAAAGTTAACGCTATGCTGATATAGACAGCCTCTATAAAAGAAAAATGAAAAATAAAATAAATAATTGCAAAGCCTACCAAGGCTGTAAACATAATTTGGCCCAAGCCGATTATAAGCGCTGTCTTCCCTATTTCTTTAATAACTTGCGGGCTTAAACTCAATCCGACTATAAAAAGCAAAAGAGCGATGCCAAATTTAGAAAAAATAGTTAAAGTTTCAGGGAGTTGGATAATATTAAAAACATAAGGTCCGGCTATTAAGCCGGTAATAATATGACCTATAATTAAAGGTTGTTTAAGCAGGCGCATAACTGCCGTCATGCCTGCGGCGATCACGATTATGATTGTAAATTCAGTAAAGATGTTCATTGATAAAGCTTAAGTATATCAAAATAAAACCCGCGGGACAAGACGCGCATTAAATCGCTAACCGCGTTCTTTTCCTTTTTTTACGATCAATGCGTGATAATCCTGATAAAGCCTAACATTTTTGGGCAGATTAAAGGCAAAAAAATCCTGCAAAACTTGGTAAGTCAAATTTGACTTTTTGAACCGATAATGCTTTACCAGCTTTTTAGTATAAGCATCTATGATAAAAATAGGCTTTTCGCCGGAGTAAAGCAAAATAGTATCAGCGGTTTCCGGCCCAATGCCGCGCACTGCCAAAAGCTGTAGTCGCGCCTCATCTAACGGCAGTTTAAAAAAAGCAGTAAGACTTTTAAAATTCAAAATAATAAATTTTGTAAATTCCCAAAGATATAGAGCTTTTTGATTGTAAAAACCAGCAGGCTTGATAAGTTTTTTTAATTTTTGCTGATCCTTTGTAAATAATCGGTAAATGCCATCCAGAGTATTAGCTTTCTCCCCCCTTAAATTTTCCATGGCTTGCTCTACATTGCGCCAGCTTACATTTTGGGTCAAAATCGCGCCAATAGCTATTTCTTCCTTGCTGTGCGGAGACAATGCGTCAAACCAAGGCCATGGACCTGGCTCGCCATATCGGCGCAATAATTTAAAAAACAAGCATAATAAGCGATGCGGCTTCCATAAATGCTTGCTCAAATTAACTTTTTGTCTGATAAAACTAATTCCTTCCGACTGTAATTTTCTTCTTTGCTCCGCTTCTCCGCCAAAAGCATAGTTTAGCGCCAATCCCCCTTGAGCATTAACTACGCGATGGCAGGGATTTTTTTTGGGATCAGTATTTTGATGCAGAACATTCCCTATCAGGCGCGGACTTTTAACGCCAGCCAGCCGCGCCGCAGTACCATAGGTTAAAACTTTGCCGCTGGGAATATAGGAAACAGCGCGGAAGATTAAATGTTTAATCATAATCGCCTTTAATCTGAATAAGAACAAAAAATTTTGCCCGCCTGCTGCCTGCCCGTCCGAAGCCGAGAGGCGAAAGGGGGAAACCCCCAGCGATTTTTTCGTAGAGCGAAGCCTCAAAACGCTTCTGAATTTCCAAAATGTCTAACTTGGTCGGAATTGTTAAACGAAGTGCGAACCTTTTTTGAACGGAAAATGATTGAATAGCTCCGCTCCGCGTTTCCGCCCG
>JBBTVS010000116.1:19000-23112 GCA_038078695.1 Patescibacteria group bacterium | reverse complement strand
ATTGGAGCCTACATAGTCATTTGTCTAAAAAAATTTGATTAGATTCATCTAACACCGGTTTAAAATCAAAATATTCCAACATTGTTCTTTCTCTAAAATCGGCAAAAAAGCGAGGGTTGTGAATGTATAGAGGTTTTCCTTCTTCCATAGCTTTAAATTTGAGATTGATAGGCGCTTCATCTAAATAAACAATGTCTAAATTTTCATCTGATTTTACGAGCGGCGCTAACATAGCATATAAATCGCCATACACTTCAACCGGCTTTTGCAGACGGATGCTTGGCTTCTCAAAAATCACGGCTACATCAATATCGCTTTTGGGGTGTTTATTTCCTTTTATTTGCGAGCCAAATAAAATTAAACCGGCAATTTTGTGCTTATTTAAAATTTGTTTGTTAAATTGTAATTTTTTATTTAATGTCATTTTAATATAATTTGATTATACTATATCAAATCATACTAAACTTGACAAGAAAACAAAAAAAAGTTTTTTTAAAATTTAGTCAGATTTGGATAAATTTTGCCATTTTTCTTGAGTCATATTTTTTAAATAGTCCGATCAAGCAATACTAAAATTAAGCCAACCATAGAACAAATCATAGAGATCATCCAAAAGCGCATAACAATTTTAGATTCTGTCCAGCCTTTCGCTTCCAAATGATGATGCATAGGCGAAGACAAAAATATTTTTTTGTTGCGGATTTTTTTTGATAAAATCTGCAAAAGTACGGAACCAGCCTCAACTACCATTACCAAACTGATAATCGGCAGAAGCAGGCTTGATTTTAAATAAAACGCGATAATGCCCAAAACCGCGCCTAAAGCCATGGAGCCGGTATCGCCCATAAAAAATCTTGCAGGCGGGATGTTAAACCATAGAAAAGCTATCAGGGCCCCGGCAATAACCGCGCAAAAGGAAGCCAAGTCATATTTTTGAGCAGTAAAAGCAATGGCGCCAAAAGCGGCAAAATTTGTTAACAACACTCCGCCGGCAAGCCCGTCCAAACCGTCAGTTTCGTTAACAGCAAAGGATGTGGCAGTGATTATTAAAATAAAAAAAGGAATAAAAAGCCAGCCTAAAGAGAGATCGCCGTCAAAAGGAATATGAATTATATCCCAGTCTAATTTAAAATAGAACCATAAAGCGCCCCACAAAGCTATTAAGACATACAAGAAAATTTTATAACGAAATCGCATGCCTAATTTATCTTTGCCAAAGCCGATAATTGAAAGAAAGTCATCTGCCAGACCGATCATTGCAGCTGTAATTAAAGCGCCAAGTGGCAGAAGCGTCTCCCCGCGGCTTAAAAAGTTTAAATAAGAGAGCCATGGCGCATTTGTTAATTTAGGCAATAGAGAAAACAGAACAGCTAAAATTAAGACAGTGCCCCAGATAATAATTCCGCCCATTGCCGGAGTTCCTTGCTTATGTTGGTGCAGTTGAAAAAATTGAGGCGCGTTTTTTTGACGAATTTGCTTTCTTAATTTATAATGATATAGAAAATATGTTAATATAGGAGTTAAGAATAACGCGGTTAGAAAAGAAACTGTTGCCAGAACAAAAATTTTTATAACAACAATAGATATCATTTTAGTAATAATTAGTTACAAGCGATATTTCAGTGATAAAAATAAATATTTGCGCCAAGTTAGCTGATAACACAAGAAAATATCCAATTAATTTCTCTTTTTTTATTAAATAAGCTAAAATGTAATTGATGCTTAATATTATTAATCCTAAAGAAGGATAAAGAAATAATCTGCTTTTATAATCAATTAGATCAATGCCAAAATAAATAGTATAATGCAGAGGGGTTAAGTCTGTAGTTGTTTGAAAAAGCCAAACAGTATAAGTCCAAATCGCTAAATTTAAGATAAAACCGATTAATGACGCCCAAACACAAATATTTGTTTTATGCTGAAGAAATAATTTCATTTGCTTTTTATAATACCTTAAGTTAAACTTAAAAGTCAAATGTATACAATCCCGCAAATCAAAAAAGTTTTGTTAAAAGAAAATATGGTTTCCAAACAAGAGCTGATCAAGCACATAAAGGCTGCTGAAGCTGAAGATCAGTTTTTCTTGGATTATTTAGTTGATAAAAAAGTTATCAATGAAGAAGCGGTTTACGAGGCTTTGGCCCGCTCTCTCGGAAAACATTTTGTAAATTTGAAGGATAGAAATATCAGACAAGATATTCTTTTTTTAATTCCGGAGATGATTGCTAAAACTCATGATTTAATTGCTTATGATAAAAGCGAAGACGGCGTTTTAAAAATCGCGTCTATAGATCCTGATGATATTCAGACTTTTGAATTTATCGAAAAAAAGAATAGAATGCCTGTTGCAGTCGCTTTAACTACTCCTTCCAGCATTAAAGAATCTTTGCACTTGTATCATCAAAGTTTGGAAATAGAGTTTAAGAATTTAAACGATAATAAACTGGCATCTGCCACTGATGGCGAGAATTTAAAAAAGTTGGCCACTGATTTGCCGATTATACGGGTAGTTAATTCTATGCTTGAGTCCGCTATTTTTGAGAAGGCCTCTGATATTCATATTGAGCCGCATGAACGCGAAGTGAATGTTCGCTATCGCATTGACGGCATATTAAGAAAAGTGATGATATTGCCAAGGAATATTTATTCCGGCATTGTAGCGCGCATAAAAATATTAGCCAATTTAAAGTTGGATGAACACCGCCTGCCGCAGGACGGCCGTTTTAAAATCGCGGATGAAAATTACCAGATTTCTTTCCGCGTTTCAATCATTCCAGTTTTTGACGGAGAAAAAATAGTGATGCGGCTTTTAGATGAAAGTAATCAGTTGTTAAATTTAGAAGACCTAGGGTTTCGAGAGGGAGATTTAAAAAAGATTAAGACTGGAATTACTAAATCATATGGAATGATTTTAGTTACAGGCCCGACCGGTTCCGGGAAAAGCACTACTTTGTACGCAATTTTAAATCAATTAAATGTGCCGGAGGTTAATATTACCACGATTGAAGATCCAATAGAATACAGAATGCACGATATTAATCAAAGCCAGATTAACCCAAAAATTAATTTTACTTTTGCTACCGGCTTGCGGGCGCTTTTAAGGCAGGATCCTGATATAATTATGGTTGGCGAGATTCGGGATCAGGAAACAGCTGAAATTGCTATCCATGCCGCTATGACTGGCCATAAGGTTCTTTCTACTTTGCATACGAATGATGCGTCAGGCACCCTGCCGCGCCTGCTGGATATGGGGATTGTTCCTTTTTTAATAGCTTCCACGGTTAATATGATTATTGCCCAGCGGCTGGTGCGCAAAATTTGTCCGCATTGCATTATGAGTTATAATCTAACTAAAGAGGCTATGGCAGATTTATCTGATCAATTGGATATTAAAGAATTTATCAGATTATTAAGGCAAGAAGGCGCTATCGAAGCGGAGCAGAAGAATATCAGCAGTCTTTTATTTTTTAAGGGCAAAGGCTGTAAAAAATGCGGCGAGAGCGGTTATAAGGGCCGTTTAGGCATTTATGAGATTATAGAAATTACTGATGAAATTAAAGATTTAATTATCAGTAAAGCCAGTGCTTCTCAAATCAGAAAATTCGTTCAACAAAAAAAATTAATGAGCTCAATGCTGGATGATGGACTGATAAAAGCTAAAGGCGGCGTTACAACCATAGAGGAAGTTTTGCGGGTAATGAAGGAATAATGATCATTATTTTTAACTTATGCCTAATAATATACTAATAAAAATTAATTCAGCTCTTAATCCGATCAAACTGACTGATAAGCTTTTTTTTACCAAAAATCTTCGCTTAATGATTAAAAGCGGCGTATCTTTAAACGAGGCTTTGGAATCTTTAACAATGCAGATTGATAATATTAAATTTAAGCATATTCTACAGGAGATTAAAACGCGGGTTCAAAAAGGAGAGGCTTTTTCCTTGGCTTTGAGTAATTTTCCTAAAGTTTTTTCGGAGATTTTTGTTAATATGATTAAAGCCGGCGAGGAATCCGGCAAGTTAGATGAAATTTTAGAGACCTTGGCTGATCAAATATATAAAGAGCATGATTTAAAATCAAAAGTTAAAGGTGCGATGGCTTATCCAATA
>JBBTVS010000116.1:0-18900 GCA_038078695.1 Patescibacteria group bacterium | reverse complement strand
TCGTCTTTATTAAAAACTGATATTCCAGTAGTAAATTCATTTTTAATTACTGCCGGCGTTATCCGCAATATCTATTATCAGCAGGTCTTAAAAGAGGTGGCGCAGGCTCTAAAACAAGGCGCTAATATTCATGAATCTTTAATTCAACATCGCCGGCTTTTTCCTCAAACTGTTATTCAAATGATAGCCGTGGGAGAGGAAACCGGCACTCTGGATAAAATTTTAGAAGAGGCGGCTTTATTTTACGAGGAGGATTTAAATAATATTTTAAAAAATCTGCCTTCTCTACTGGAACCGATTTTGATCTTATTTTTAGGCGCAACAGTAGGCGCGGTGGCTCTCGCTATTATGATGCCCATATTTTCGCTTAGCCAGACAGTTAGTTAAAAACTTTATGACAAGTTTTAAATTATGTCAAAAACTTTGGGGTTTAGTTTAATAGAAATTTTAGTTATAATTTCCGTGATGGCTGTTTTAATAACCATAGGCGCACTTGATTATAATTTTTTTAGACAAAGATTAGAAATAGATACAACCGCTAACCAGATAATTAGCGTTTTGCGTTTAGCCCGTAATTTAACTATGGGTTCAAATAATGGCTTAACTTATGGAGTGCACTTTGAAAATAATCAATATGTTTTATTTGATGATTCGGTTTATGCGCCTGCCGCACCTGATAATAAGATTTACGCTTTGTCCGCTGGAGTGGAAATTTATGGCATTGTTTTAACAGGAGGCAGTGATGTTATTTTTAATCGTATTGAAGGGACAACTGATAATGATGGATATATTCAATTGCGATTAATTAATAAGCCAAGCGAACAGAGGCGAATTAATATTTTATCCTCCGGACAGGCGGGAATAAGCGCTGCGCTGACTCCTACAGGAAGCCGTATCACCGATTCGCGGCATATGCATTTGGATTTAGGCTGGAGTATTCGGGATGCAACCACCTTAACCTTCGATTTTGCAGACGGCGCTAATCCGGATGTCCAAAAAAGTATTAACATGGCAGAGTATTTTAATTTTGATCAACCATCCTTTAATTGGGAAGGAGCTATTGATGTAAACGGTTCAACGCAAGCACTCAAGGTTCATAGCCATTTTTTAGATAGTTTTGATACTATTTTATGCATACATCGGGACCGCAGATATAATGATAAAGAAGTCGCTTTGTCAATTGACATCATTAAAGACATTATTTTTTATGCTTTAGACGGTACGCCCACTAACGGCGCTTTTGGCGGCGTTATGGATGAGCAATAAAATTTATTAATGAACTTAATTCTTAGATTAAAAAATAATCAGGGCTTCAATGTTGCCGAAATAATGATGGTAATTGTTGTTTTTGCCATTTTTTTCGTGAGTATATACCAAGCACTGCTTTTTTACCATAAATCAATGAAAGGGGCAGTCAACAAAGTAGCGGCAATTTATTTGGCCCAGGAGGGCATAGAGGCGGTCCGTTCTTTGCGCAATAAGGACTGGACCAATATTTCCGCTTTAGACGAAGCTATTGTTTACTATCCGACATTAGCTGGAGATGAATGGACACTGTCTACAACAAATCCCGGACCCATTGAGGGAGCATATATTAGAACAGTTGAGCTGGATAAGGTTTTTCGCAACGGTTCTGACGATATTGACACTGCGGGCACTGATGATCCTAATACTAAAAAGATCCAAGTTAAAATCGCATGGAATGAACAGGCGGGCAGTAAAGAAATTATTGTAGAAACTTATTTAACTAATTTTTTAGATAATTAAATGCCATTCATTATCACTAAAAAAGGATTTACTTTGCTTGGGTTGCTTGTTTACGCCGGATTGGTAGTTATAGTTGGTTTATTCATTACTGAATTTACTCTGCAAATAATAAAGATTCATTCCGAAATTACAGCTATTGGAGAAACATCAGATAGTGCTCAAAGAGCAGAGGAAATTATAACTCAAGAGATTCATCATGCAGTAAACGTTTATGCTCCTACTAGCGTATTTAATGTTCATCCAGGTCAATTGAGTTTGGAAACAACGCGCTATACTCCTTCTGATGAAGACAGGACTTTTGTTGATTTTTACCTTGATGACGATCATTTATACATGAAACGGGAAGGAGCAGCAGCTAAACTAATTACCTCCGAACAAACCACTGTAAGCAATTTCGTTTTAACTTATCTTAATGCCGGCACCGCATATCCGGCAATTCGTTTGTCTCTGACTGTCGCCTATCGTTCTTATCAAACAACCCTTGTCTCCACTGTTTCATTAAGATCATATTAATAATATGAAATGCAAATCAGTTATAAACAACAATCAAGCACAGGCCAGCCTTGCTATTATTGTTATTGTTATGTCTATCGCATTGCTAATTATTGCCGGCCAAAGCTTAACAGTTGTCAATAGTTTAAAAATGAGCACTAATAGCGTTAAATCAATCCAAAGTTATTATACAGCAGAGGCTGGAATAGAAGACAGCCTCTTGCGGATAATTGATCCCAGTTTAGCATACGCGCCAACCAACAGTCTAAGTCTAAACGGAGGTTCGGCTTATATTGTTATAAATCAGGCCGGCAATGAACTAACAGTTAATTCCCAAGGAGATATTGATAATTTAATTAGAAGATTGGAGGTTAAGTTAGAAACTACAGTTGACGGGGCTAGTTTTAATTATGGCGCCCAGATTGGCGAAGGCGGTTTGAGAATGGAGAATAATAGTAAAATTATCGGCAATGTTTATTCAAACGGAGATATCATTGCGGTAAATTCCCCAGAAATTACAGGCGATGCTTGGGCCGCCGGCATCAGCACAATCAACGGATTTAATAGCATCGGCATTGGAGTTGACGCTCATGCGAATAATATTACAAATAGCAAAATTGGACGCGACGCTTATTATCAGACGATTTCTAATAGCACTGTTTTGGGGACGCAATATCCATACAGTCCCAATTCGCCGCAAATGCCTATGCCTATTTCTGAAATCCAGATCAGTGATTGGAAAGCAGGTGCGGCAGATGGCGGAGAGATGGGCGATTATGTTTTAAGCGGATCAGACACAGATTCTTTAGGTCCAATAAAAATCAATGGCAATATGACTATTCAAGGTACATCATTACTTACAATAAATGGCACTATTTGGGTTACCGGCAATATTGTCTTTCAAAACAGCGCTGTCCTGCAATTATCAGCCGATTATGGCGATATGAGCGCGGTATTGATTGCTGACGGGACTATTACTGTTCAAAACAGTTTTAAAATTTGCGGTTCAGAAGGTTATAATAGTTCAACTGCAGCTTGCAACGCTTCAAACACGACTTACCTGTTATTACTTTCCGCCAATACAGGAAATCCGGCTATTTCACTCAATAACGGATCGACGATGCGTGCGATTGTCTATGCGGCACAAGGAGTTTTAGAGATTCAAAATAACGCTGTGGTAGTAGAAGCCACAGGTTATGGTTTAACTATTAAAAATAACGCTCAACTTATTTATGAAACAGGACTTATCAATATGAGTTTTAGTTCCGGGCCCGGAGGCGGCTGGGAGATTATAAATTGGAAAGAGATATAGTGTAGAATATAAAAAGGAAAGTAAATTTTTAGGAATAATATGGTATAATATTAGTCTTAACAGACATCAATGATATTTTTCAAAACAAACTCTACCATCGGTCTTGATATCAGCGATTTATCGCTTAAAGCCTGCCGGCTGTCCAAAAGAAGAGGCGGCATATATTTGGATAGCTTTAAAACCGCGCCGGTGCCTGATAATTATATAGAAAAAGGCAGAATTTTAGAAAAAGAAAAAGTTGCCGAGTTAATCAAAGAAGTTTTAAAAAAAGTGCAGGGAGGCCGCCTTAAAAAGACTTTAATCAACACAGTTTTGCCGGAAACTTCCACTTTTGTTAAATTAATTAAGGATTTAAAGACGGATTCTGATGGAAAAAGCTTAGAAGAACGGATAAAAGCCGAAATAGCCTGCCATATCCCTTATGATATAAAAGATATTTATCTGGATTGGCAGGAGATAGAAGAAGATGCCGCCGCGTCTAAAAAATTTTTTTTGGTGGGAGTTTGTCCTCGCGATATAGTGAAAGAATATATAGAGGTTCTTCATTCAATTGGCTGCGTGCCAAATTGTTTGGAGATAGAAGCTTTGCCTATAGTTAGAAGTATTTTTGATCTTAATAAAAAGGAAGTTCCAAATTTAGCCAGCCGCAATATTATTGTTTTTGATTTAGGCGCCGCTCGTTCCAGCATGATATTTTGGCGGGAGCAGGGCTATGCTAATATGGATATATTGGAATTTACAGTAAGCCTGCCCTTGTCCGGCAGAGAGATAAATAAAACCATTGAACAAAAATATAAACTAAATTCCGCTCAAGCTGAACAATTTAAAATTCAATACGGCTTAACTTGGAAACACGGCATTTTGCAAACATTAATCGAACCATTGCTTAAACAGTTTTATGCTCGAATTTATCAAGCGATAGATTTTCACAAATCTTATTTAGAAGGCGCTACTCTTAATAAAATATTGCTTTGCGGCGGCGGGGCTAATTTAAAGGGGCTACAGGCAATGATTTCCAAGGAGTTTAAATTGCCGGTTGAAATGGCCGACCCGCTTATCAATATTAAAAATAAAAAAGCGATGCCTCGGGCCGATGCCATGTCCTACGCCACGGCTATCGGCTTAGCTTTAAGGGATTTTTATTTATGATTTTACAATTAGATTTACTGCCTGCTCGCGAAAAACAGAATATTAAATTAGTTAAAATATACAGTTTTATTAAAAAAGAGGCTTGGTTTTTGTTTTGCTTGTTATTATTGTTAAACATATTTGTTTTTTATGTCAAAAAAGATTTAGCGCGGAATTTGCTGGATACAGATCGGCTATTGGAGGAAAATAAGAAAAAAAATCAGTCTTTAATCAGCGATATTGATAATTTTAATCAAAAGACAATTAATTTTGAGACAATTCAATCATCTTTTAGAGTTCAATCTGATTTATTTTTAAAGTTAGCGCCATTAATCCCACAGGGCATTAATTTAACCGCTGTAAATTTAAATTCACTAAATCAGTTAACTTTAGAAGGCGTTTATCAAAAAAGAGATGATCTTTTAATATTGAAAGATAATTTAGAGACTGATTTTATGACTAATTTAAATTTTCCAATCAGTAATTTATTAACCCAGGAAAGCGGCCGATTTTCGCTTAGCGGCACAGTCGCTGATTTTTAAAACATAATTTATGATTTCCGTTTCTTATCAATTTAATATTAAACAAAAAATTGTTATCTTATCCATTGGTTTGATCTTGGCTGTAGTTATTTTAATATTTTTTTTATTAGTGCCGAACATTCGCGGCGTTAAAGTTTTATATGCGGATCTTGATTTACGCCGGCAAGAAGCGCAAGACCTGATACAATTAAATTCCACTCCTTTTCTACTGGAACGGCAATTAAACGAATTAGAGGCGGAAATGGAGGATTTATACAGCAGTTTGTTAATTTCCGGCCAAGAGATCAATTTTGTCCAGTCTTTAGAAAATTTTAGCCGTCAATATAATGTAAAGCAGATTATAAATTTTAATCCGACAGTTTCGCAAAATGCGAAACCCTTATTTCCCAGCGCTGATTTATCATTGATTTTACAGGGCACTTTTAGCGATTTTTTAGAATATTTAATAGCATTAGACAGCAGTCCTTATTATATTAATATTACGGCAATTAATGTATCTTCTACTGGTAGCAGGCAGTCTTATCATTATTCGCCGATAGATTTGTTGCCTATACAAAGCGATTCAGAATTGACTGCTGCCGAATCAGCGGAGTCTGCGCCTTTGGTAACAGCGCTAATCAATGCTAAGATTTTTTGGCAGTATGAATAGCGTGTCAACAAAAAATTTAAAGATTTTTAAAATAATCGGCAAGAAAATACTGCGCCATATTTGGTATTGGCATTTTTTGCTTTTGGCTTTAATTTTGATATGGGTTTACTTTTTTAGCCGAAATTATTTTTTGCGATCCAAAGAAGATATTAAATTTATCAAAGATAATATTGTTGACATTACTTATACTCAATTAAAGACTGACGAGTTTATAGATGTCTATCAAACCTATCAAAATAAAATTAATTATGATTTTGATATGCCGACGAATTTTAAAATACCTTTTAAATAATAATAAATGATAATTTTTAATACCCTTAGTCGTCAAAAAGAAGAATTTACTCCACTCAACGTGGATCAAGTAAAACTATATGCTTGCGGTCCGACGGTTTATGATCTTGCTCACATTGGTCATTTTCGGGCTTATATTTTTGTTGATCTATTGCGTCGCGCTTTAAAGTATAACGGTTTTACGGTTAGGCATGTTATGAACATTACCGATGTCGGCCATTTAACAGATGATGCTGATTCTGGTGAAGATAAGATGGAAAAAAGGGCGATTGAGGTCAAGAAAACTGTCTGGGATATAGCGAAGTTTTATACTGACGATTTTTTTGCCGTTATGGGTCAGTTGAATGTTGAAAAACCTGATATCGTTTGTAAAGCCACAGATCATATTAGCGAGATGATTGAGTTGATTCGTCAAATTGAGCAAAATGGCTATGTTTACAAGACTTCTGATGGAATTTATTTTGATACGAGCAAGTTAAGCGATTACGGTAAATTAGCGCGATTAAATATCAAAGAGCTCAAAGAAGGAGCGCGCGTGGAAGTCAATCCAGAAAAAAAGAACCCGACTGATTTTGCTTTATGGAAGTTTACGCCTCCAGCCGTTAAGCGTCAAATGGAATGGGATTCTCCGTGGGGCAAGGGTTTTCCTGGCTGGCACATAGAATGCACAGCTATGGCTCACAAATATCTTGGCACCGATATAGATATTCATACTGGCGGCATAGATCATATTCCAGTTCACCATACTAACGAGATTGCGCAAGCTCAAGGCGCTTTTGGCCGGGACATTGTTAGATTTTGGCTGCATAATGAATTTGTGTTGGTTGACGGCGAAAAAATGAGCAAATCAAAGAAAAATTTTTATGCGATGGCTGATATTATTAAGCAAGGAATAGATCCTCTAGCAGTTCGTTATTTCTTTTTGCAAGCGCATTATCGGACGCCGGTGAATTTTACTTGGCATGCTTTGCAGGCAAGTCAAAATGGATTAGACAATTTGCAAGTATTAATTCAAAATTCAAAATTCAAAATTCAAAATGAAAATTCAAAATTCAAAATTGACGACAATGATCAATATTATAATAGTTTTAAAGATGCGATTAATGATGATTTGAATACTGCCAAAGGGCTGGCGATATTGTGGGAGCTATTGCAGGATAGTCAGATGAGTGATAAAAATAAATTAGCCTTAGCTTTGGATTTTGATAGAGTTTTAGGATTGGGGTTTGCTGATGTCAAGAGGTCTAAGAAGATCAAAATTCCATTAGAAATAAAAAAGCTCGCGCGTGAGCGAGAGACAGCGCGTCAAAATAAAGATTTTGCTTTAGCTGACGAATTGCGCGGCAAAATTGAGGAAGCGGGATTTGTGATAGAGGATACTGCCCAAGGCACAAGAATTCTAAGAAAGAATGACTGAAAATTGACACAATGCGTTAATTAATTATAATAGAAATATGACTACCCAAGATTTAAAACAAATCCAAGAGCTTTTCCGTTCAGAATTAGAGCCTATTAAAAAAGAGTTTGGCATTCTTAAAACGCGTTATCCTGATAAAGATTATTTAGATGATAAACTTTCTGATCTGCGCGGCGATACATTAGCCGGTCGCAAAAAAGATAGCTTCCGAGTTGATGAACACATTAGGATTCATTATAAAAGAGGGAACATAACTAAAAAAGATGTGGAGGAATTAGACAAATTAAGAGCTTTTGCGCCGTTGCAGGTTGCCGGTTGATATAACTAAAATATTATTCAATATTATCCAAACAAAAAACAGCATTCAAGCTGTTTTTGTTATTGATTTTTTGATTGGTGGGTCGCCTGGGAATCGAACCCAGAACCTCCAGCTTAAAAGGCTGTAGCTCTGCCGATTGAGCTAGCGACCCATGTTTGATTATAATAGCAACATCTTTTATTTTTGACAAGTCAACTTTTCAATGATAAGATACAGGGTATTATGCCTCAAGAAATTATACCGCCGCATAACGAAGAAGCGGAACAAGCAGTGCTTGGGGGAATTTTAATTGATAAAGACGCTATTTTAAAAGTGGCTAATATTTTGCATTCGGAAGACTTTTATAATGATAGGCACAGAATGATTTATGATGCCATCGTGCATCTGTTTGAGAGGCGCGAGCCCATAGATATAGTGCATCTTTCCAGCCGCCTAAAAGACAAAAAAGAGCTAACTGTGATTGGCGGCCGGGCTTATTTAGCCGAGCTTTCTAATATTGTTTCCACAGCCGGCAATATTTTAAATTACGCGCAAATTGTTAAGTATAAATCCACTCTGCGCAAATTGATTAGAGCTGGACAGGATATCTTAAATTTAGGTTTTGAAGAATCAGAAGACATAGAAGATACCTTAGACAAGGCGGAACAGAAGCTATTTTCCGTGTCCCAGCAATATTTGCGCAGGAATTTTATTCCTATTTCCACTATTTTGCAGGAGGCTTTTGATCGCATTGACGATTTGCACGGAACAAATCATAAATTGCGCGGATTATCCACTGGTTTTACAGATTTGGATAATCAGCTGGCCGGTTTGCAAAAGTCAAATTTGATTATTCTGGCGGCTCGGCCATCTTTAGGAAAGACAACTTTAGCCTTGGACATGGCGCGGCATGCCGCTCTGCATGATAAAATGAAAGTAGGCATATTTTCTCTGGAGATGTCCAAAGAAGAACTGACTGATCGCTTTTTATGCTCCCAAGCAGGGGTTGGATTGTGGAAAATGAGAACAGGCAAATTAGCAAAGGAAGATTTTCCAGCCATAGGCAATGCCATGGGGCAACTTTCAGAAGCGGATATTTTTATAGACGATTCAGCAAGCGCCAACATAATGGAAATTCGCACCAAAGCAAGGCGCCTCTCTTTGGAAAAAGGCTTGGAGTTAATGATTGTTGATTATTTGCAATTAATGGAGGGCCGTAATCGCGAGAATCGCGTGCAGGAGGTGGCGGAGATTACTCGCGCTCTAAAATCGATCGCCCGCGAGTTAAATATTCCAGTGTTAGCTGTCTCGCAACTATCGCGCGCTGTGGAATCGCGCGCTCAAGCTATTCCAAAATTAGCTGATTTGCGCGAGTCAGGGACCATAGAGCAGGATGCGGATGTGGTAATGTTTATTTACCGCAAGATTATGGATAAAACTCAAAACTGTCCTCCGGAAGAGCGTCATATAGCAGAAATTCATATAGCCAAACACCGAAACGGACCGACTGGCATAGTCAAGCTATTTTTTGACGAAGAAAGAGTGACATTTAGAAATTTGGATAAAAGCCATTAAAAAAATTTATGTTTAACAAACTTAAACAATTCAAAGACCTGCGCGTGCAGGCAAAACAGATGCAAAAGCAGATGGAAGAGGAAACTTTGGAAAAATCAAAAGATGGAGTGCGGATTAAAATTAACGGCTCTAATGAAATTTTAGAGATGGATATCACCGATGATTTAATGGGTAATAAAGAAAAATTGATTCGTGTTATCAAAGAACTTTTTCAAGACGTGGTTAAAAGCATGCAAAAAAAGATGGCGATGAAAATGCTTAAAGGCGGCAAAATTGATTTTGACGCTTTAAAGAAAATGGGGATATGACGCTACCTCGCTCCATTCAGGATTTAATTATTCAATTTTCTCGTTTACCTGGAATTGGTCCTAAAACCAGCGAGAGGCTGGTTTTTTCGCTGTTCCAGCGGCCAAAAAGTCAAATTCAGGCATTGATAAACGCGCTCGCAGTTTTTAATCAGGAGATTCATTTATGCGGGCAGTGTTTTAATTTTGCTGATAAGGATCAATTCTCTTTGTGTCAAATCTGCGCTGATTCTAAACGAGATCAATCGATTATTTGCGTTGTGGCGGACAGTCTTGATTTGATTGCCATTGAATCAACTGGATATCAAGGCTTGTATCATATTTTAGGCGGAGTAGTTAATCCGCTTAAAGGGGTCAAAATAGAAAATTTGAGGGTTAATGAACTGATTAAAAGATTAGATAATATTAAAGAGGTTATTTTAGCATTTGATCCTAATCAAGAAGGAGAGATGACTTGTTATCAGTTAAAGCAGGCGCTTAGCAGTCAATTAGCGCAAATAAAAATAACCCGGCTTGCGCGGGGTTTGCCCCAGGGCGGCGATTTGGATTATGCGGATGAGATTACTTTGGGAGAGGCGTTGAGAGGAAGAAGGGAAGTTTAAAAATTTAAAATTAAGAAGTAGAAATTTTAAGTAGTAATCTCCAATATCTCCACTTTCGTGTACGGCTGTCTATGTCCGTATTTCTTTTTATATCTAACTTTTGGCTTATATTTTATCACAGTTATTTTTTTGTCTCTCCCCTGCTCTATTACTTTAGCTTTTACTTTGGCATTTTTGACAACCGGCTTGCCGATTGCAAAATGTTTGACCTCCTGTCCCTCCTCGTCAAATACTAATAAAACATCATCAAAGACGATTTCTTGATTTTCATTGGTTTCTATTTTTTCTATTTTGATGATATCCCCGGCTTTGACTTTATATTGTTTTCCTCCTGTTTTTATAATTGCGTATTGCATATTTGTTTATATTATTAGATATTTTTATTCGCGTCAATCTTGACAAAATTTAAATAATATAGTTTGAATTTTTAAACATTTGACCAGTTTATTATAGCAGGATATAATAAAATAAATTTTATGTTATGGCTCTAAATTCCAAAAAACTCAAAATCGGCTGGTTTTCTTTTTCCTGCTGTGAGGACTCAACTATTATGTTTACCGAGATGCTGAATGATTATTGGGATGAGTGGAAAGATAAGATAGAATTTCGTCATTGCAAAGTTTTGCAGAGAACAAATGTTTTAGATGACATTGATGTGGCTTTTATTGAAGGGGCAATTACGAGCCAAAAAGATGAAGATGAGGTTAAAAAAATAAGACAAGCGGCAAAAAAAGTGGTAACAATCGGCTCCTGCGCAACTACCGGCCTTCCTTCTGGCCAGCGCAATAATTTTGATCCAGACACTCAAAAATGCATTCAACATTTAATTGATAAATTTAGCCAATCAGCACAAGTCAAATCAATTCCAGAAGTAATTTTGGTTGATGAGCGCGTTCCAGGGTGTCCGATGGATGAGGAGAAGTTTTTGGAAGTTTTAAATAAATACTTCAAGGAATTTAAAATTTTAGATTAAGATATGCATCATCTATCAAACATAACTTTAAAAAATATTTCCAAAGTGGAAGGCAAGGCTAATCTGCGCGTCAAAATTAAAGGAAAAAAAGTTAAAAAAGTGGAATTTCAAATCTCCGAGTACAAGCGATTTTACACTTGGGCTATAAAAGGCAAAAATATTAATGCTTTGCCGCAATTAGTTTCTCGCATCTGCGGCACTTGTTCTATTGCGCATTTATTGTGCGCGATTGAAGCTATAGAAACAGCTTTAAGCATCAACTCAAGCGAGCAGACTAAACTTTTGCGCCAGCTTTTAATGTATGGCTTGATAATTCGCGACCATGCCTTGCATCTCTATTTTTTCGCTTTGCCTGATTATTTAGAGAAAGATTCTATTTTAGAGTTTGACGAAGGTAGTGCGAGGGAGCATCAATTGTTGCATGACGCTTTTACTGTTAAAAAAGCTGGAAATTTATTATCAACTTGGATTGGCGGCAGGGCAGTGCATGCCATGTTCCCAAAAGTCGGGGGATTTGTTAAGCTGCCTGATATTGCTCAAAAGTCAAAAATAATTAATCAGCTTAAATCAGCGCGCGAAAAAATATTTAGAGCGATAAATATTTTTGCCGAGGATAAATTTAATTTTGAGCGAAAGACTAATTATGCGGCTTTAACTTCGTTTGACTTTAATTTTTTAGAAGGTAAGCTTATAAGTTCGCATGGCTGGGAGATTCCAGAATCAGAATATGAGAATCATTTAGAACATGTTATTATCCCATACTCTATGTCTTCTGGATATAAACTGGACAAAGAGCCCTATAGGGTTGGTGCTTTGGCGCGGTTAAATTTGAACAAAAAAAGTATTCATTCCAAGACTCAAAAAGATTGCCAAAGATATTTAGCAAAATTTCCTTCAAGTGACATTTATTTAAATAATTTAGCCCAGGCGATAGAAATTATTCACAGCATTGATCATTCGCTGGAGATCTTGGAAAGTTTAGAGATTAAAGACGAGTTATCTGTGCCAGTCAATTCAAAAGAATCAACAGGAGTTGGCGTAATAGAAGCGCCGCGCGGTTTGCTGTTTTATAAGTTAGATATTGATGATAGCGGTCAAATTTGCGATGGCCAAATAGTTGTGCCAACTTCGCAAAATCAGATTAACATTGAATTAGACATCAAAAAATTAGTGGAAGATAATATTGAACGCAGTCAAACAGAGTTAGAACATATGATTGAAATGCTTATTCGCGCTTATGATCCGTGCATGAGCTGCGCGAGCCATTTTTTGAAAGTTCGTTGGGAGAAATCGCAAATTTAGAGCTAATTTAGTAGCGAATTTAAGCGAATCATGAATATAATTTCAGAAATTATCTTTTTTACATCGCCTTCTGTCGGCACCCCGATAATATAGTATTTTTCGCACAGTCCAGCTTTTTGCCGCAGTTTTAGTTCTTGATAAAAATCAAAACCGTGTACAGAGAGGTTCTTAGCGCTCGCTGATTCAAAATCGTCAATATCTGTAAAAAGTTTTGGTTTTTTGAGGTTAATTACAGTGTCAATGAATATTGGATTAGGATTACACGGCCAATCTTCCATTGGGTCAAATTCTAAAAACTTAACTTCAGGAAGCGCTTTTTGCAGATAAGGCTTTAATTTTAATGGCATTGAGTCGCAGTCAAGCAAGGAGTTGCCTATTAAGCAGATAGTCTTAATGTCAAATGTCAAAATCCAAATATCAAATTTTTGATTTGATATCTGACATTTGGATTTTAGATTTTATATGTCAAAAAAATATTTATTTCTCATTTTTACTACCGCCATTATCAGCGGCATATCTATTTTTTTTAATTCTTTTGCAGTCCAGTTAGCTGATCCGACGCAGTATACTTTTGCGCGGAATTTGTTTGTTGCGTTGATAATGTCGGCTTTATTATTGATGCTATCTTCGCGGCATCAATGGTCAAAGATCGCTAAGAAAGAATGGTTATATTTAGTTTTAGTCGGTTTGCTCGGCGGAAGCATAGCGTTTATTTTGTTTTTTGAAGGGCTCGCGCAAACTTCCGGAGCCGCAGGGTCATTTATTCATAAAACATTGTTTGTTTGGGTGGCTTTTTTGGCGCCCTTATTCTTGCGCGAAAAGGTTAAAGAAATATTTTTTATTCCAGCCGTTGCTTTATTGTTTGGCAATTTTTTATTATTAAAGGTCAATTTTAATGATTTAACATGGGCGCACTTGTTGATTTTATCGGCGGCGTTTTTGTGGTCCATTGAAAATATTTTGTCAAAGCATCTGCTTAATCGTCAAATTAGTCCGTTAACAATCATTTGGTCGCGGATGACTTTTGGCGCTGCGTTTATCTTTATTTATTTATTAATTACTTCTAATCTGCCCTTAATTACTGATTTTTCTCCATCAATTTTAATATGGATTGTTATTTCAGGTCTGATGTTGTGCGGATATATGTTGACTTGGTATTATGGATTGTCGCGCGTGCCAGTAACGCTTGCGTCAACAATTCTTTTGCTCGGCTCGCCGATTACTACTCTATTGTCAGTCATATTTAAAGGTCAAATATTGATACCTGAACAGATTTTAGGAATCGTGATTATTATTGTCGGAATAATTTTTGCTTTATATTTGTTTAAAGATATTGTCAAAGGATTTAAAACACAGAGTTTAAAAATTAGAAATTGGAAATTGATTAAAAATTAGAAATTAAAAATTAGAAATTATTTCAGTTTCTCTACAGCATACCCATAATGCACGCTCACCCAATCCCCTACTTTTGCATTCAAACATATCATTTTTGACACAGGCCGCAGTTTTTGTCCGATTTTGACAATGTAGCAGTCGCTCTGAACGTCAATAATTTTTGCTCGTTCAACGCGGCAGAGTTGTTTTAAAGCAGGAGGAGCGTATTTGTAAGAGCCTTCATTTTCATCAATAAATTTATTGTGATATTTTAAATAGTAATCTCTGATTGTTTGAGCGTCAAAAATATTTTGGCCTGTTAAGCAGCTCATTTTTTTGATTCTGCGAAAAGCTGGAGCAAAAATTTTTTGGAGCGTCTGCCAATCAATTAGTTGATTTTTTTTGACCGCTCGTTCCAGTTTGTCATATTCTTTTTGGCAAATATGACCGCGAGCTAAAGTAATTCCGGCGCATGGGAAAGCGTATTTTAAAAATAATAGTTGCGCTTGTTGAGACATTATGTAATGATAAAAACTCAAAATTTATTGAATAAATTTATTCCACATTTCCACTTGCTTTTTCGGCACTTTCTCTATCACTAATCCAGCTTGCACAATCACATAATCCCCTGTCTTGTAGGAGCCGGTGATTATTTTGGCCTGTTTGATGTCATTTTGCGGATATTTAACAGTCGCCTGGCAGGTTTTTATTTTAGTGATTTGTCCGGGAATTGCGAGGCACATTGTGATAAAGCTCAAAACTTAAAACTAAAGCTCAAAATTATTGTAGCTCATTTTGATGATTTAGTAAATTTGACAATTGACGGATAAGGTTTAGTTAAATATAATGTAATTAGAAATTAAGTCATTAAAAATTGATTAGAAATTAGAAATTAGAAATTTAATTATGCCTTTGCAAACCAAATTTCTCAACCTTACACTCAAGAACCCAATTACCACCGGCGCCGGGACTTTTGGATATGGAGAAGAAATATCCGAGTTTATTGATGTATCAAAACTTGGAGCGATCGTAGTCAAGGGCACATCTTTAGAGCCTTGGCCCGGTAATCCGTCCCATAGAATTTGCGAGACGCCAAGCGGAATGTTAAACGCGATTGGCTTGCAGAATCCGGGATTAGAATCATTTATTCAAAATAAACTGCCAAAATTGCGCAAGCTCGGCACAAAAGTCATAGTCAGCATTTTTGATAAAACAGCGGAGAATTTTGTCAAGGTAGCAGAGAGATTAGATCAAGAAGTCAAAAATAACAGCGGCAAAAATAAAATTGACGGTTTAGAGGTCAATTTGTCTTGTCCGAATGTTAAAGCAGGAGGCGCAACTTTTTGCGCCAAGCCAGATTTAATGGGTCAAGTTATAAGCCAAATCAAAAAAGTCACTTCATTGCCGATAATCGCCAAACTTTCTCCTAATGTTACTGACATTGTTGAAGTCGCCAAAGCGGCTGTTGATTCCGGCGCGGACGCGCTTACTTTAATCAATACTTTAGTTGGTATGTCAATTGACATTAAAACCCGTCGGCCGCGTTTGCGCAATAATATTGGAGGCTTGTCAGGTCCGGCTATTCATCCGGTTGCCGTTGCATGCGTGTGGAAAGTCCATCGCGCCTTGCCTTCTGTACCAATCATCGGCATTGGCGGCGTTTATGATGTTAACTCTGCTTTAGAGATGATTTTAGCCGGCGCAAACTTAGTCGGCATCGGCACAGCTAATTTTTACAACCCGCGGATTTGTTTGGAGATTATTGAGGGGATGAAGAGATATTGTGAGGACAATGGAGTTGAGAATATTTGCGAGTTGAGAGGAGGAGTGAGAGATTACTAATTTATTGCCTGATTTTCTTAAGTTTTTCCGTCAGATTTTAGTGACTACTTTTCTAAATTTTTTAAGTTAATTTTGAATCAAACTTTCTTTTAACATTTTTTCTGCTATTTCTGGATTAGCTCGTCCTTTTGTTTCCCGCATTACCGCGCCCAATAAAAATTTAATTGCATTGAGTTTGCCTACTTTGTAGTCAGCTACGGCTTCAGGATTGTCAGCTATTACTTTTTTGACAATGTCTGCTAATTCATTTTTATTTTCAACTTGCGTTAAATTTTCTTCAGCAATAATGTCAGAAGGATCTGTGCCGGTTTTGAGCATCAAATCTAAAATTTTTTGTCCGGCTTTAGAGGAAATTCTGCTTTCAGCTATCAAAGCTGTGAACTCGGCAAAATTTTCCGGCGTGACAATCAATCTCTTCCATTTGTGATCAATACGCGGCGCAAGTTCGTTAATCAGCCAATTAGCGGCAAGTTTGGCAAGCCGCGCGGTTGGCTGTTTTTTATTATCCTGCTCTATTGATTCTATCCAAGCCTCCAGTTCTGACATTACTTTTTCCACATAATCAGCTAAATTATAATCCCGCGTCAAAATAGCGGCATCAGCATAAGAGAAGCCATATTGCTTGTGAAATCTTTCTCTCTTTGCCTGCGGTAGTTCAGGCAGCCTATTTTTAATGACGGTAATGTCAATTTTTTCTTTCATGATTATCGGCGGAATGTCCGGCTCTGGAAAATAGCGATAATCATGCGCTTCTTCTTTTTGCCGCTGTTCTAAAGTTATACCTTTAACATCATCCCAGCCGCGAGTTGATTGAGTCAAGGGCTGCTTCTTTTGCTCCCATAATAGTTTTTGCCGTTTAATTTCAAAAGCCAGCGCTCTCTCCACAGCTTTAAAAGAGTTGAGATTTTTGATTTCTGTTTTTGGATTTAACTTCTTGCTTTTGGATTCAAGATCAAGTAGAGAAATATTAGCATCGCATCGCAAATGCCCCTTTGACATATCAGCATCAGAGATTTGTAAAACGCGCGTAATGGCGCGCAGTTCGCGCAGGAAATTGCCGGCAATTTTGGGATCATCAATATCAGGTTCGGTAACAATTTCCATTAAAGGCGTGCCGGCGCGATTATAATCAACAATAGTATTTTTGCCGGTATGCAGCAATTTCGCCGCATCTTCTTCTAAGTGCAGGCGGTTGATGCGAATTTTTTGCCCTCCAACTTCTAAATAACCGCTTTTGCCGAGCGGTTTGTCAAATTGCGAGATTTGATACCCTTTAGGCAGATCAGGATAAAAATAATGCTTGCGATCAAATTTAGATTCATCGGGAATTTGGCAGTTTAGCGCCAGCGCGGCGCGAATAGCCCATTCAATCGCAGTTTTGTTGGACACCGGCAATGTTCCAGGGTGGCCCATGCATATTTCGCAAATACAGGAATTGATTTGTTTGTCTTCCCCGCCATTATCGCAAGAGCAAAACATCTTTGACTTAGTTTTTAGTTGGACGTGTATCTCCAGTCCTATCACTGGTTTTAGATTCATAAAACAAATAAGTAGTTAAGATTATTATTAAAGGCATCCCAAGCAAAGCGCAGACGCTGCCTGTCAGCTTTTGCCACCAAGGAGATAGATATGGATTAAAAAGAATATAAGTTTGTTTAAGGATTACTGCTATAATAATATCGGTAATAATTGATATTACGATTAACATAGCGCCAAAACATAATAGGCCTCCGGTTAGTTTTAAAATAATGCTAAGAGACCGTTGCAGAAATAATTCTTTACCTTTTTTAATAGATGGTATAACTTGTTGATTTTCTATAATTAAAACATAGGCGCTGAATAAGAATAATAAAGTAAAGAGAGCAATCCAAGCAAGAGCGATGGCGCGCAAAGGATTAAAAATATAATTTGGCAGATAATTTTGGAATGATTTTACAATCAACGGCAGGCTTAAAACAATTATTGCTGTCAAAATTTTAAGATAAAGATAGGAAAAAAATTTATGCCCTGCCTCCTGCCATTTTTGCTTAAGTGAAATTTGAGTTGCGGCGTCAGTTGTTGTTATAAGCTGATAAGAGGCGGAAATCATTATCACTTCTATAAATAGCCCTATTATCATCAATATAACGCCGAATAATGTGCTAAACACGATGCTTAATCGTCCTAAACTCGCATAATGGCCAATTATAGGCAATACTGCGACTGGAATGAGCAGAGGAGAAATGATTTTTAAATAAAGCCAGAAGTGTTTTAGGTAGAGATTGATTGTGGATTTGAGGAGAGAGATCATAATAAATGTCAAATGTCAAAATTCAAATGTCAAATCAATGTCAAATAATTAAATGTCAAAAATTTGTCATTTGACATTTGGATTTGATTTGGCATTTGATATTTGTAATTTGACATTAGAGCTGATTATTTTCCATATCTTCTCCGCAATCTCTTCTTTTGATAATATCTTTTCTCCATCATTACATCGTATCAACCGCCAATTTTGCTGACTTTTAGCCAACTTTAATCCTTGCGCCGCGGCTGTTTTAAGATGGTCAAGATCTGCTTCGTGAATATCTTTTTTATTGTCTCTTTTAGTAATTAAAGCATAAGAGAGTTTATAAGGCAAGTAGAGATAAAGCACTAAATCCGGCTTAGGTAGCTTCAAAATTTCGTATTCCATTTTGTTGAGCCAATTAATAAATTGCCGTTGTTTTTTCTCCTTAATTTTAATAGTTTGATGAATTACATTTGATGTTGCGTAGCGGTTTAAAATGACTATTTTGTTTTCTTTTAGCCAGTGATTGATTTTATTGCGCGCCTGCCATCTGTCAAAGGCGTATAAAACTGACGCCAAATGCGGATCAACAGCGTCAATTTTGCCAAATTCGCCGTTTAAAAATTTTTTAACCGTTCGGCCGAAAAATTGATGATATTGCGGGAAATTTAAAGTTTCAACCGGATATTTTGCGGCTTTGAGTCGTTTGACTAATATGTTAGTCTGCGTTGATTTTCCGGAACCGTCTATTCCGTCTATGAC
>JBBTVS010000115.1:0-2267 GCA_038078695.1 Patescibacteria group bacterium | reverse complement strand
CATTGGGGCATTTGTGTGGATTCAACTATAGCCAAAATTCTTTGCATAAATATTTTAAAGAACTAAAATACTTAGGAGTTTCGTCTCCTCTTTTACAGGAGCTGCCAAAATTCTGGTATGATCTTTGGAGTGAAGAGTTTAATGAAAAAGTACGGCCTTCATTACTATGGGCCCGCCCAAAAATAACTTTACATTCTTAAGTCTAATTTAATCATACTGATAATGTCATTTTTTTCGTTAAATTCTAAATTTCATCTAAACTCATTGGTAAAAATTAATTATTGAATGAGTTATTCAAAATTCATAATGTTTTAATTGTACTTTTATTGCAATAAATAGGTATAATTAAAACATTATGAAAACACAAAAAATTGACTCAGATGAGCTGAAAAAGTTTTTCAAACAAACTAAAATTGCCAATCTTGATGAACTAAAAAAATTTCTTGGAACAGATGTGGCCGTCACGATATTTCGTAAATTAAGAGAGCAGAAATATCAATCAAGTTATTCACATCGTGGCAAATATTATACCATTGACGGCATTGGCAATTTTAATACTGAAGGACTTTGGTGTCATCAGTCGGTATGGTTTTCAAATGCCGGAAATCTTTTACAAACAATAGTGTCTTTTGTTAACCGATCAACAGCTGGATATCACGCAGAAGAATTGGAAAATGCTCTTCATGTTGTTGTGAAGCAGGCTTTGCTGACTCTACTAGAAAGGAAACAAATTTCAAGAGAGAAAGTCGCTGGACTGTACTTGTATTGTTCTTGTGAACGGGAAGTAAAAAATAAGCAAATTGATATTCGGCAGGGCCTTAATAGTAATGATGATTTGCGATCGCTTGGCAGTGAAATGATTTCTGATGAACTAAAAGCTGCAATTGTTTTATTCTATTGCGGTCTCAGCGAGAAACACAGACGACAATATGCAGGTCTAGAGTCGTTAAGACTTGGCTACGGAGGCGATAGCAAGATAGCGGACCTATTAGGAATTGATGTGCACACTGTTGCTCGTGGGCGTAACGAGTTGCTAGAAAAAGATATTAGTTTATCTGGAGTGAGGATGCCTGGGGGGGGACGACATTCCCTGGAAAAAAAAGCCCGAAAATCATTGAGAAAATCAAAAAACTAATGTTGGATGAAACAGCTGGTGATCCAATGACCGGACTAAAATGGACTCGGAAAACGACTCAAAAGATTGCTGAACAGTTACAAAAAATTGGCATTAATATTTCTCGAAATAGTGTCGGTAGATTATTGAGTGAAATGGATTTTTCACTAAAGGTTAACCATAAAAAACTTTCTAAGGGATCAAAGGTCACTCGTGAAACTCGCAATGAACAATTCCTTACAATCGACCGAGAACGAAAAAAATTTATAAAAGCAGGTGATCCAATTATCAGCGTTGATGGCAAGAAGAAAGAACTTATTGGTGAGTTTAAAAATCATGGAACAACTTGGAGACAAACGGCACGAGCAGTAAAAGATCATGATTTTAAATCTGAATCAGAGGGCAAGGCCGCACCTTACGGTGTCTACGACTATCAAGCAAATAAAGGTTTTATTTCCCTTGGCACAAGTAGCGAGACCGCAGAATTTGCAGTGGACTCAATAGAAAAATGGTGGATTACTGAAGGGAACAAGCGATATCCAAATGCTAAAAACATTTTGATTCTTGCTGATTCAGGAGGCAGTAATGGGTGTAGCTCACGACTTTGGAAATATGAGATCCAAAAAAAATTATCAGATCAACATCGATTAACAGTAACGATTTGTCATTATCCTACTGGTGCATCTAAATGGAATCCCATTGAACATCGACTTTTTAGCGAGATCAGTAAAAATTGGGCCGGTCGACCATTAGAAAGTTTTGAAACTGCACTGAAATATATTCGAACCACAAAAACAAAAACAGGATTGACTGTAACTGCTCGCCATTCAAAAAAAAATTATGAAACAGGAATCAAGGTAACAGACCAAGAATTAGCAGGATTAAACTTGTTCATGCACCCAACGTTGCCGAAGTGGAACTATAAAATCAAGCCGACAAGAATGTGAAGTTATTTTTGGGCGGGCCCTAATCGGCATGATGAAAGATTCTTCATCGTGAGGATTTTTCAACCCCATCCCATTAACCATATATTTATTTGCCAAATTTCCAAATGGTAATTTAACGAGATACTTTTGACCTTTCTTAATAATGGGATGGATGGGATCTGGACAAAGACAATAGGGATCGTATTGATTACCGTGTTCGATGAAGG
>JBBTVS010000114.1:0-7335 GCA_038078695.1 Patescibacteria group bacterium | reverse complement strand
TAATTCTCCTGCTACTGTTGAATAGTTGTTCAGGCAAATATTGCGCTGGATTTTCATTTTGAGATAGTTTTTTATAGCTAAAATAGCCAGTAACAACGAGTATTATTAGTATAATTCCGGCGATGAGTTTATGTCGAAATATTTTTTTGAATATTTTTGATATTTTAGAAAGCATATCTGTAAATTTTTAATTGCTAATTTCCAATCAAATCCCAAATCACAATGACAATTTAGAAATTATTAAAAATTCTGATGAGTTTCGCTTCAATTTGCCCTTGTTCATTTGGAGTGCCAATAACAACAACTTGATCGCCAACTTTAAAGTTATCATTTATAGTTTGCATTCCTTTTTTGATTATCGTATCAGGAGTAGTTATGATTATTTTTTCTATATCCCCGCGTCCATTCATGACAAAACCGGCATCATTTAGTTTAATTATCTTTCCGAAAGAGCCATGGCCTTCAACAAAATCGCCGGGGAAAGGAGGCTGTTTTCGCCAATCGCCAAAAAAACCGTTGCGAGGGCCTGCAAAATTTTTATGATAACTCTCGGCCCAGCGGTAGGAGAACCGCGCTTTTGTTCCGCCGACAAGCATTCCGGCGCCAAATGTCAAAATAATCACCGCAAAACCAATAAGAGCAAATATAATCCATTTGAGGTAATCAGTACTTAATTTGTTTTGATTCTTTTGTTTTTCTTGGAGCATATTTTAATTTTAAATTTTTATTAAATTTTTAATTTTTAATTTTAATAAAACTAGGCTTTAAATTTTGTATAAGATATTTTATCAGCAATTTTTTTCTGCAGAGGAATAAGCGAAGAGTGAAAGCAAATATTCCTAAACTTATAGCAACGCCCAACATACCTGTAATCGGCAAAGATTCAAGAATAGCCAAACTAAAGTCTTGCCATAAAGCAAGAGAGTGTCCCATGTCGCTGATCATAGTAGAGATAAAATAAAGAATCCCGGAATTTTCTATTTGCGCCGCAAGCATTATCGCGGAAATAGGCATAGCAGAGGCCGAGACAATCAAAAGAAATAAAAAACTAAACAAAGTTTTTCTCGTCTGCCGCAATTCTTGTTCTCGTTTAATGGTCAGAACGATGCGATCAAAAAGACCTGCAGGAGGTTCTTTAAGTTCAAGATTGGTAAAAAGTTTTTCGTAGTCTTTGCGCATAGTTCTATTTATTAATACGACAAGTGGATCTATTTTGGTGCATTATTTATGGCTTGGCGAGTAATGTCTTAAGCATAATAATCGCTCGCCTATGCCTGCTTTTTATAGTATGAAGCGGTTCTTTCAACGCCTCGGCAATTTCTCTAAAATTAAATTGGTCATTATAACGAAGAAATAACACTATCTGATATTTTAGAGACATTTGTTGTATCGCTGAATTAAGCCTTTTCGCAATGTCTGCGCGTTCAAGAATTCTATCTGGCAAAGGCGCAGGGTCAGCTAATGTTTCTGCTAGCGCATTTTCGCCTTCATTATTTTCAAACGCAGAGAATGGAATGCTTTTTCGAGACTTTTTGAGAAAATCAATCGCCGTATTTTTAGCAATAGTAAAAATCCAAGTCTTTAACCGTTTCTTTTGATTAAACTTTTTGAGATTGCGCCAAATTTTTACAAATACTTCTTGAGTCACATCTTCGGCGTCTTCTACATTGCCGACATACCAATAAGCAAAACTGTAAATCGGCTTTAAATATTTTTTAATTAAAATCTCAAGCGATTTTTTGTTGCCTTTAAAATAATCGTTAATAAACTGTTCGTCAGATTTTGACTGCATATTTTTTGCTGGTTATTTTAGAGCATAATCTACATCATGGCAATTTTGTCTTGTTGAGCTTGCGTTAAAGTTGATATAATTGTATTCTTTTAATTATGACGCAGATAATTATCGGCCTAAGTTTGGGACTGGCCGCTTCAATCATTATTTTTTTTCTTTGCAAAACGCTTTTGGAACGCCATACCAAGAGCAGTTTTGGCGATTTGTCGCGTAAGGCGCTAACAGAAATGATGCCTTCGCTTTTAGAATTAGCCAAATCAGAGTTAGGCAGTATGCGGCTGGAGATTAATAAAGATGTTGAGAAAGAGAAAGGAATAATTAAAAATTTTGTAGAAAATTTTGGTCAAGACATCAAAGAGAAGCATGAGGAATTAAAATTATTGACGCGCGAAGGGAATCGTCAATTTGGCGCCATCAGCGAATCAATCAAAGGCCATAAGGAAATTACTGAAAAACTTAAGGAAAAAACCGAGAATCTGGCCAATATTTTAAGCAGTAATAAGTTGCGCGGCGACTGGGGCGAGCGGGTGGCTGAAGATATTTTGCGCTATGCAGGCTTTTTGCGGGATATTCATTATGTTAAACAGACGGCCGCGGCTTCCGGCACTATCCCGGATTTTACCATTCTGCTTCCTAATCAGCGCAAAGTAAACATTGACGCCAAGTTTCCTTTTGACAATTTGCAGGCTTATCAGGCAGCGGAATCAGAAGACATTAAAAAAGAACATCTGCGCCGCTTTAGCCAAGATGTTAAAAATAAAATACGCGAGGTTTGCTCGCGCGCATACATCAATCAAGAAGACAATACTTTGGATTATGTAATTTTATTTGTGCCTTCAGAAGCGGTTTTTGGATTTATCAATGATTATTTAAAAGAAATCGTTGATCACGCGTTTGCGCAAAAAGTTTTAATTACTTCGCCGACATCGCTGTACGCCACTTTGCGCATTATTATGGAGTCTTATCGCCACTTTGCTTATGAAAAGAATATTAGAGAAATTTTAAAAGTGATCCAAGGGTTTATTGATAATTTTAAGCATTTTCAAGATGAATTTTCCGCTTTTGACGGCGCCATAGCTAAACTGCGCCAAACCTATGATCAAATTGCCGAAACGCGGTACAACAAAATGAAGGTGCAGATAAGAAAAATTGAGAAGCTGGAAAATTTAGAAGATTCTACTGAGGCAGGTCGTCTGAAGCCGCAGGACTGAAATTTTTAATTAATGTTCTTGAGATATTTTATCACAGTCCTCACTCCAAACCCCGCGGCTCCAGCAGGGGTATAACCGTTAATTGGCTTTTCTGCCCAAGCCGGCCCTGCAATATCCAAGTGCGCCCAAGGGGTTTTGCCGACAAACTGTTTTAAAAACAGCGCCGCGGTAATGGCGCCGCCGCCTTTCATTTTGCAAATATTGCGCAGATCAGCGATCTCGCTTTTTAGAGATTTTTGATAAGTCGGTTCTAAAGGCAGCTGCCATATTTTTTCGCCGGCAGCACGGCTTGCCGCAATCAAATCATCAACCAATTTCTGATTATTTCCCATAATGCCGGCAATATCATCGCCCAAAGCAGCGATGCACGCGCCTGTTAAAGTGGCTATATCAATTATGCGCTCAATTTTTTGCTCAACCGCGTAAGACAGGGCGTCAGCTAAAACCAAGCGGCCCTCTGCGTCAGTATTTAAAATCTCCACAGTTTTGCTGTTTTTAATTTTAATGACGTCGCCGGGCTTAATCGCTTGCGGTCCCGGCATATTTTCGCATGCCGCTATAATGCCGTGTACCTCAAACGCGGGTTTTATTTGCGTCAAAATGCTAAAGATTCCCAGCACTGCGGCGGCTCCGGCCATGTCTATTTTCATATTTTCCATATAATCGCTTGGCTTAATAGAGAGGCCGCCGGAATCAAAAGTCAGGCCTTTGCCGATTAAAGCAATCTTCAGTTTCTCTGCCTCTCTGTTTTTTAGTTTTTCCGTTTTTCCGTTTTTCCGTTCTTCAGGTTTATATTTAATATGGATTAAATGAGCATCTTCGCCAGAACCCTGGGACACTGCCGCAATCCCGCCAAACCCAAGTTTTTTCAGCTCGCTTTTGTTAAAGCTTTTTACACTGGTTAGATTTGATTTTTGAGCGATTAGCTTTGCGGTTTTTAATAGTTTATCCGGCGTCATCTCCCCGGACGGTTCATTAACCAAGTCTCGCGCCAAGATTACGCCTTTTGAAACTATTTGTCCTAATTTAAGGCCTTGTTTAAATTTAGCGTTTGTATGCAAAAAAACAGTTTCTTGCATTTCCGGCTCTGGTTTTTTTGGAATTTTTTTGTATTTTTTAAATTTATAGTTGCTTAAAATCAGCCCCTGGGCGCAGGCTTGGCCAAGCGCGCTTTGCGAAAGATTGTTAATTTTATCAGGCAAAATTATCCCTAATTTATTTGCTTGATATTTAGACGCGGTTTGCATTGCCGCGGCCGACGCTTCTCTGATATTTTCGGCGATTTCAGAAGCTGATTGTTTATTACTGCCCAAGCCGATCAAAATAATTAAAAAACTCGGCAAAAGACCGTGCGTTGCAAGCGTCAAAGTTTGCTTCGGCTTAGCAGTAAATTTAGTTTGCTCGGATAATTTTAAACACTCTGCCTGCAAAGCGACCGGCATAAATTTAACTATCTGTTTAAGGGGAGTGCCTTTGAACGCAAAAACGGCTAAGACCTCAACTTTAGCTTGATTTGGTTTAATGGTATCGGCAATTAATTTCATTATTATTGGCAGTTGTTATTAGAGGCTTACAATATTCTCTTTTCCTCGCGCGTAGTATAAAATCGCAAAATATCATTAACTTTAACAATTAAATCGCCTTTTATTTTAAGCCCGCACTCCTGCGGAGCCTTTGCCTTTTTAACTACTTCTTTATTATGCTGAAGCTCTAAGATCAAACCCTCGCCCATTACTTCGTTATTTCTAAAAATTCTAAACTTAGGCCGGCCGGCGATTTCACCCTTTGTTATTTGGCCGCCAATAATTTGGAAATTTTTAGATTTAGTGAATACGGCCAAAATTTTAATTTCTCCGATTTCTTCCTCTATTATTTTGGGGGGGATTAATTCTTCCACTGAATCTCTTAGGTCTTCCAAAAGTTTATAGATTACCGTGTAAGTTTTAAATTTAATGTTGCGCGTATTGATTAAATGATTTGCGCCTGCGCCAGCCTCTACTCTAAAACCTATTAAAGCGAGTTTTTGCGCTTCAGCGTCTAATGCGTCGCTTTCCGTAAAGTTGCCCAAGCCGTTTTTAACGACTTTAATGTCAACTAACTCATGCTTGATTTTGCTGATTTCGCTGATTAGCGCCTCCAAAGTGCCTAAGGCGTCTGCTTTAAGATGAATTTTAATTTGTATCTTAGTTTTTTCTTGTTTAGTTTTGACTTCTGTTTCGTTTAGAGACAATCGGGATTTTTTGCTGAATTTTTTAAGTTCGCGCAAAGACAGAGCTTTTTCTATAACATCTCCCACTTGCGGCATAGTTTTAAGCCCGAGCAGTTTTACGGGCATTGAGGGACCTGCCGCGTCTATTCTATGCCCTTGATAATCAAGCAAACCTTTAAGACGGCCGCCGCATTCGTTGCATTTAATTAAATCGCCTCGGCGCAAAGTGCCGTTTTGAATAATCGCCGAGGCTACTGGCCCAAGCCCTTGGTCAAGATCCGCCTCAATAATAGTGGCGAACAAATTTCCCTGCGCGCTGGCTTTTAATTCTTTGATTTCGGCCAGCAGTAAAATATTTTCTAAAAGCTCGTTAATATTTTTATTTTGTTTGGCAGAAACTGGTACGCAGATTACATCGCCGCCCCAGTCCTCCGGCGTTAGATTTATTTCTGACAGCTGTTTTTTAATAGCGTCAATATCCGATTCCGGCTTGTCAATTTTATTTATGGCCACTATCAGCCCCAGATTTTCTTTTTGGATGATTTCTATGGATTCCAAGGTTTGCGGCTGAATTTTATCGTCAGCGGCTATTACTAAAACCGCTATGTCCGCCACCTTGCCGCCGCGCGATCTCATGCCTTTAAAAGCTTCGTGGCCAGGGGTATCAATAAAAGTAATTGATTTTCCTTGGTAAGTTGACGAGTGGCTAATTTTAACTTGATAAGCGCCTATATGCTGAGTGATAGCGCCGGATTCGCCTTCTGCCACATTAGTTTTTCTGATACTGTCTAAAAGCGTGGTTTTGCCGTGATCAACATGCCCCATAACTACCACAACCGGCGGCCGATCTTCTAATTTTTGTTCTGCTTTAATAATTGATGCCAAAGTTATTTGGTCTAATTCTTTATCATTTTTTTCTTCTTGAGTTAATTCCGTTTGCAAGCCAAGATCTTCTGCGATAATGTGCGCTGTTTCATAATCAATTTTTTGATTCATTGCCGCCATTATTCCTTCTTGCATTAATTTGATGATAATTTTAGCGACGTCTATATTGATTTTTTTTGCAAAATCAGAAACCGTAATAGACGGCGGCAGCTTAATCGCTTGGACGATTTTTTGACTTGCGCGGTTTTTTTCTTTTTCATGGGCGCTGTCAGCCAATTTTTGTTTTAATTTTTCGCGCCTTTGATGCAGGCTCCAAGCGTTTTTTGCTTTTTCCGCTAAAAGATCATTGATTTGAATGGCTTTTTCGCCAATGTCAATGCCAAGCTTAGGTAATGTTTCCAGCAAAATTTGCGGCTCGGTTTTAAGTTGTCTGGCCAATTCTGAAATATTCATATATAAGCACCATATCAGTTTTTTGGATTAAGGTCAATTTAACGGGTGATAATATTTTGGACTAAAATAAAGATTTAAGGTATGATGATATAAATAAAAAAATAAAAATTAAAATGTGTCCAACTCTCAAACTAAAACTGAATTAGAGCGAATAGAGCAGGAGTCAACAAAACAGGAACTGCCGGAGCAAGCGCAGGTTTTTACCGTCAGCAAAAAGTTTTCTAAACTGCATAATCTGCCTGATCCAAAAAATCCGCCGCTCGGGTATGAGCCCAACAAAGGCTATGATAATGTGTTTCCGTTTGTTAAACTGCCGTTTTTGCATCCGGCTGCGCCGGAAGATAATATCAGTTTTGGCTTTGGCTCTGCCGGCTTTTTAGACGAAAAAAATAAAAAACACCCGCTTAACGCGCTTTATTTTGGCGACAATTTGCAGATTTTGCGCAGTCTGCCCAGCAGTTCTATTGATTTAATTTACATTGATCCGCCTTTTTTCTCTGGCCGGGTTTATAATCAAGTTTGGGGAGACAATAACGAAGTGCGGACTTTTAATGACATCTGGGACGGCGGCCTGCCAACTTATCTAATTTGGCTTAACGCCCGGCTTTGGGAGATGAAGCGGGTTTTAAAAGAAACCGGCTCTATTTATGTCCATCTTGATTGGCACGCGAGCCATTATGTAAAGTGCGAGATGGATAAAATTTTTGGGTATAAGAATTTTTTAAATGAAATAATTTGGTGTTATAAAAGATGGACAGCAGTTTCAAAAAAATTTCAAAAACTTC
>JBBTVS010000113.1:0-2361 GCA_038078695.1 Patescibacteria group bacterium | reverse complement strand
TTTTATGACTCATCAGTTTAACAAAATTTTTATATATTTTAGCCTGACTTTGCTGTTAGCGAGTTTTGTTTTAGTTCAAGCGATAAGCAGATTGTCTAATCAAAAAGAAGGTTCTTTAGCAGCATCAAAAGCCGCAGAGGCGCCAATATCAAATAGACCTCAAGTTCTGGGAGAAACAGATGCCGGCCGGCAGAATTTAGATTTATTTTTTGATTCTAATTTTTTGCAAATACAAGAGACTTTGTTTGACGAGAAATCAACAGCTGTAACTTTTCAAGACAAGATTGTTTTAGAGCCAAAAATTATGCCGCCTAAAGCAGTGCGGGTTTATGACGCAAAAAACGGACTGGTGGTTACTATTATATGGGATAAATTTGACAAGCCGCCGGCAAAAATTAAAATTTTTCGCTCCGAAAGCGCAAGCGGAAAAGCGAGTCTCTTAGCGGAAACAGAAGGCGCGTCTTTAGGCTACCATGACACGGAAATAGAAATAGGCAAAAGATACTATTATATTTTAATAAGCGAGAATCAAAACGGCGATGAGTCGCCTCCGGCAGGTCCTTACAATGTTGGCCCAATCAAAGATTTAACCGCGCCGGCCCGTCCTAAAAATATAAAAATAGCTATTGAGCAAGGTTTGGTCCGTATCGCATGGGAAGACCCGGCAGATTCTGATTTGCGGTTTATCAATATCTATCGTTCAGAAAAGCCCGGAGATTTGGGCGCAAACATAGCGCAGGTTGTCCCCGGCATTGGAGAGTTTATTGACGATTCCGGCGATTTGAAGACTTATTATTATTTATTAACCTCCGAGGATTTGGCCGGCAACGAGAGTTATTATGGTTTAATAGAATCGGAGACTGGCAGAAAAAATCCGTTTATGCCGGTGTTTTAAAAATGTATTTACTCATTCCCATTCTCAATCTTATCGGTCTGGAAATAGTCTATTTAAAATATCCTAAACTGATTTATCTTGTCAGCGCGTGTATTGTTTTTTTGACGCTATTTTTTATCTATAAGCAAATTAAACATGAAAGACAGCACTTGTCAGCTATAGTTATAACCGCGGTTTTATTTTTGATGGCGCATTATTTGCTTATATTGTTTTTAGAAGGAGCTTTTTTGATTCACAGTTTTATTTTTCTGACCAATTTTGCGTTGTTTGTTTTTCTATATTGCCTTTTTGACAAATATAATTCTAATCAATTAAATTTGAATTACGCCCTGCCGAATATTATAGGCTATTTTAATTTAGCGATTTTTTTCTTTTTAACCGCGGATGTTTTTTATCTTAATTTAAATACCAACCAGAAATTCTTGTGGTTTTTAAGCCTATTTTCTTTAACTGTTTTAGCTTTAAGCTACAGCTCTTTAAAAATTTTTAATTTGATTTCCAGCCGCGCCGCGCTGTATATGGGCATAGTTTTAATCGTGTTGATAGAGATGTTTTGGACTGTTAATCTCTTGCCGGTGTCTGTCTATAGCAAGGCCGCTATTGTGGCTTTGATTTATTTTACGATTTTTGGCTTGACAAGGCATTATTTAGTTTTTGGCTGGGAGGAGCTTTCGCGGAAAGTAGTGTGGCGTTATTTGAGCATTAGCGGATTAGGAATAATTTTAGCGCTTGGGACGAGCAGATGGTAATGCGCGCTTGACATCAAAATTGCAGACTGATAAAATAACATAAAATGGAGGTGATAAATTTAGCCCGCAAATCAATTTATAGTGTAAAGGTTTTGTTTTTAAAAATAAAGCCGTCTTTTTGTTGACTTAAGCGAAAGGCGGTTTTTTGATTTGGAATTAAAAAATAATAATTGAAATCTAATTCTAATTTTACTCTTTAGTCATTTGATGGCATTTCCGCCAAAGGCGGATCAGCCTCTGGCTGAGATTAGAAATTAGTAATTAGTAATTAGTAATTATGTTGCATTATTTCAAAAAATCAATTACTTATTTAACGGTAATTGCGACTATTTTATGGGCAATGGGCGCGCCGATGCTGCCGCTCTCAATTCCTGCGCCGGAGGCAAAAGCGGCAAGCGCCACGGCGCAGTTTCAGGGAATGTGCACTGGCGGTATGGGAGATGCGTGCGTTTCTACCCAGCCGATGTTTATGATTCCTTGGAACGGTTCAATTTTGCCGGCTTCCAGCCAGCCAGCCAGCTTGTTTAGTTTTAAATTAAAAAGAACAGCCGCTGTTACTTTAACAAGCGTTAAGGTTAATTTAGTCGGCACGGCCAGCGCCGGCGATATTGCGAGCATAGCTCTTTACAGAAGAACCGATTTTATGGGCGGCGGAATGGGCTATACTTTTCCGTCAGGCGACCGGATCGGCAATCAGACAACAATCAATGCTTTTTC
>JBBTVS010000112.1:0-2304 GCA_038078695.1 Patescibacteria group bacterium | reverse complement strand
CCAGAGAACGATTAGGACGATAAGCCCGATGATGATGTATAATATAATCATAGATATTATGATTAATTATTAGTAATGATGTTACTATATAATTAATTTGATTAAAGTTTTAATTTTTATTTTTTAATTTCTAAACAATTTTTAATTTATCAATTTTTAATTTTTAAACTCTTTGTTTAAACATTGAAAATTAGAATTTAAAAATTGATTAAAAATTTGAAATTAAAAATTAGAAATTATTAGAGTTATAGTTTATAAAGAAGCAATCAATTTTCTTATCACATCCATTTTTCGGGACCGCATATCCGCCTCTGTAATCATCTGCGCCGCGTACAAAGCGTTTAGCGGCTTTGTGTCTTTAATCTGGTATTTTTTTGGATAGCTTTTTTCTAAATCGCCGTCTAAAATAAATACGTTTTTACTTTCAAGTATTTTAATTTGCCCGCTGTATGCTGTTTTGTTGCATTTGTTTAGTATGTTTTTTATCAATTCCGGCCGTATTCCCCTTAAAACGTCTTGATCCAGCATTACTGCATAAGGAATGTTAAAAGCGCGGCATAAATTAATGTAGATATCAATGTTGCTTTTACTGCCGGCATAAATCACTTTTATATCGTTTTCGCCTTGATAAAATTTGTTAATCAGCCCTCTCATGAAGATTCTATCAGAAACTCCTTCTACTAACAAGATTTTATCAGCAAAAAACATTTCAGTATTGTCAGAGTTGAGCTCTTGCGCCAGACGGTTTCGGTTAAGGGCAAAATCAGATTGGCATAGAGCGTATATTTGAGTTGAACCGGATTTGTCGCGAGCGACTCGCCAGACATATTCAACAGTGGCAGGCTGTACAAAAACAGAATTATGAGTGGTTAAAAAGATTTGATTATTAAATTTTTTGTCTTTTAAGACGCGCAGAAGTTTTTTGAGTATGGCTGGGTGCAGGTGCATTTCCGGCTCGTCAATTAAAATAATATCATAATTCGGGTGAAAAATGTAAAACAAGAGTATAAACAACCGTCTAAACCCCTGTCCCATGCGCACTAACGGCCGGTCCCTATGGTCTGTGTAGATATTTTCCAAAAACAGTTTTTCGCTGATTTCAATGTCATCAAAATAATCCCGCAATGTTTGGCAAAATTCGCAATAGGTTTGCTTATAGTATTTTTTGAAAATTTTTAAATCTTGATTTATCAGTTTTTCCAAAGACATCTCTGGCTCAATTCTAATAATGCGCTCCTGAGCTTGCCGTATTTGTTTGTTTTGGCCTGTTGTTTTTTTATTATTAAGCAAATAAGTTCTGCGGTCGTTTTTAAAGTTTATTTTTAGTTCGTCTTTTGATCTCAATCGCACGGCAATATCTAAATCCGCGCTTTCATCGTAAAACCGGCTTGGATCAAGATCAGGGCTGAATAAAAATTCAATAGCGTCTAAAATGTTTGTTTTGCCGGAGTTATTGGGGCCGATTAAAATATGGAGATTAGAGAAGTGCGTGATTTTAATCGGCTTTTCCACGGTTTTGTAATGGTTGATTTGGAGATTAGCGATCCGCATAAGACTAATGGAAGCGGCTATCATTTTTGCTTCAGCTTATCTAACAACTGTTCTATTTCAAACGCTTTTTGCGCGTTTTTATCAATATAGATTTTGATTTCCGGCGCGAATTTAAAGGTTATTTGTTGATGCAGAAGAAATTTAAGATGCGCTATCTTGCGGCAGATAGCGCCAAAAACCGCGTCAGTCTGATCCAAAGGATAAATAGAAATGCCTGCTTTGGCATAGCGCAAATCCTTTGAGGTCTTAACATTTGTAATGCTGACTAAAACGCCGGGCGGCAGTTCCATTTTCTGATTGATAATCTCGCCGAATTTATGCTTGATAAATTCATTGATTTGATTTAAGCGGTGGGGTTTTTTGGGCGGCATATAATATCAATTAGTAGCACCATATCAGTTTTTTGAATTAAGGTCAATTTTGTTAGGCTGTATTTCGTTTCACTATATTTGATAAGGAGGGTCTAAAATTTGCATTTTTTGATGTTTGTGCTAAACTACTCATCATTATGGCAAGATACAAAGGACCAATTCATAAATTATGCCGCAGAGAAGGCATATCTCTCTGCGATTCTCCCAAGTGCCCTGTTAAAGGCAGGCGCAAATATCCGCCTGGCGTGCATGGCGTTAAAGGATATCCCAGATCTCAGTCTATTTACGGCAAGCAGCTGCGGGCTAAACAGCGCGCCAAGCGCATGTACGGCATGTTAGAGCGCCAATTTAGGAAATTTTTTGAGCATGCCGTTAAAATAAA
>JBBTVS010000111.1:0-2374 GCA_038078695.1 Patescibacteria group bacterium | reverse complement strand
TTTCTAATTTCTCCAACTCGCTAGTTATCCATTTTTCAGCTTCATTTTCATTCTTTTCAATCGCTGTCTCCACGCCGCGATTGGCGATTTCAAGCAGGGATTTTGATAATTTTCTATCGTTAAACGATTTTTCAATTAGTTCTTTGATTTCTTTTTGTTTATCTTCTTTCAAAACAGGAACTAGAGTCGCTTTTACTTGATCCGGTCTCCAATGATTGATAATTGAACCGCCAACGTCGCGCTCAATTTGTTTTTTAACGATCACGGAATTTAGTACAAGCGTCAAATATTCAGGCAATATCTGTTTGCTATCCATTTTTAATCTCAAAATACCGCCAGAAACTATCATCTTTTGCGGTTCTTCATTCAGAAAATAAGCTATGCCGGGCGTCGCGTCTTTTGAAAGCAGAATCTCACCTTTTTTTGGCTGGTGTGATTTTAGTTCCTCGTATAATTCCTCGGATATAAACTGTTGATTGTTAGTAGAAAGTTCAAATTTTGAAAGATTGCTCACGCGGACAAAAGGCACGCCGTTTTCTTGATATGCTTCGCTTCCGGGTTCAATGCTTTTTTTGATTTTTATCAAATTCCCCAATTCATCAAATCCGCTCTTGTATTTTTTTACTGCTTCAACGTTTTCCTCGTATTTCGGCTGAAAATACTCCGCGTCAAAACGCTCGGCTTTTTGCGTGTCGGAAAAGTTTTTGATAAAAACGAGTTCATGTTTTGGCTTCCAGTTCATGAGACCGAGTTCGGAAAGTAGTAATTGCTCGGCTTGAGAATATAAGTTTTGAGATGTCGCAATATAATCTTGCGAAAGTAGATAGATTTTTTCAATTAGATTAGGGATAATTTTAAATATCGGTAATGGAATTTGATATAAAAAGAAAGGTGCAACTTCGGGTTGCAATCCCCCATACATTCCTTTATCAATTAATTTTCTGCCAAAATTGGTGTTGAGAAATACTGCGAGAAAAAATGGGTTTATCTCACTACTTTTTATAATAAATGTATGCGATGAAGCAATTGCTTTTTGATTGTCTAAGTATATGGCACATTGTCCAAAATTTGCTCCCGTCCTTGTAAGCAAAATATCCTTTGTTTCAATTAAGTTATTTTTTAATAATTTTGCATCATGATCGGAAATATAAACAGGATTATTTTCAATATCTATTTGCAGGGGTCTTACATTTTGAGCGCGCAAAAATAGAACACCGTCTCTATGGTATTCTCTTTTAATTTCTGTTGGGTGTTTTATCTTTACGCTATAATCAGATAATTTTTTATAGGGCTTATTTTGAAGTTTTTTTTGGATACTTAAATAATCAGCTCGAAAAAAGTCCGCATCAATTCTAAAAGAGCGTGATTCTTTTTTTACTGTTTTATAATTTACAACTGAATATTGCATGGTTATTTTTTATCTTCTATTTTTTGGAGGGGCACTAAGCAATTCTAATATTTGATTTTGCTGTTTTAGTATTAGTTCTTGATTTTGTTTGTTTTGTTTAAGCAATTCGTTGTTTGCTTCCCTTGCGGAATCGAGCGTTTGGATTTTTTCCGAATATTCCCTATATGCAGCGTTATTATACCGCATTTGATCTAAAAACAAACTTGTTACTGAAACAATAATAGCAACCAAAGATAATACAACAGCGAGCATCACACCAAAAAGAATTTGATCAATTTTTTCAAATTTTTTCTTTATATTTCCGATTTCGCCACTTGACAGAGTGGCAACTTTTTTCTCATCGACCTTTGGTATTCTAATTTTTACTTGGTCTTTCATATTTTTTAATAAATACCGATTATAATTAAAATGCCACTTTGTTCTTCAACCTGAAAATCTCGACCTACATATTGAGTCAAATCTATCCCGCCAAAAAAAACGCCGCTTCCAAAGCGAACGCCCGGGCCAAATTGTATGCCCCCAATTCTAACAATTCTGAGAGGTTCAATACTCTCATCATTGTTAATTCGAAAAATTTGATAAAAATTTAAGCGATATGGCATAATTTATTCCCAAAAAGATAAATTTTCCGATTTTGTCCATTCAATCCTGCCGCCTACCCGCGAGCAGGAGATTTTGTTGCCACTCTTGGCTAAATTGGCAGTCGTTAGGCAAGTGCAAGGTATTGACAAGTTTTAATGCCGGCGTATAATAATATTATCACTACGAAAAAGACCCTTATGGGGTTCCGTCCCCATCGGGGGCTTTTTCTTTTTTGGTCAATTCCAGATGAAATCGTTGTTCGTTAATATAAGCTATCCGGACACCAATCCTTTTAAGAAGAATGGAGCATTTTTGCTTGCTGCCGGGAGAGAGTATTACTAACAGTTTTTGTCTTTCCTGCAGAAATTTTACTAAACTAGCGTA
>JBBTVS010000110.1:0-1172 GCA_038078695.1 Patescibacteria group bacterium | reverse complement strand
CGAATTTTAATCAGGACGCCCTGTGATGTCCAGCAGGACTCACAGGGTGATTCACGTTCTAAAAAATTCTAAAAAGTGTTTTGAGCATTAAACGCTCATCGACTTTGAAACACTTTGATTGTTTATTTCATTTGACTTTTAGCCCGTTCGCGCAAAGTTGGATAAACAGCGATAGCAATAGCTAAAAGCACTATAGCTCCTATAATATAGAAAAAAGCAAAACCTTTAATCATAGATTGATAGATTTGCTAATTATCAGTCCTAATAGCCAAAAACCAATGGCAATTATAAGTCCCGATAAAACAAATTCTGATTTTAGAGAAACAAAAAATGGAATTACTAAAGAGGCAAAAAAGACCTGTCCGATGTCTGATAAAATGCCGGTAATAAATTGTAGTTGAGGATCAGATAATACTCGCATACATTTGCATTAAAATTATATTCGCTCACTTAAAAAAGCCGATGTTTTTTGAAAGTTACTTCCAGAACTTCTAAAAATCGCATCAGCTAGCAATACATATCCAATTCCCAACGGATGATTTAAAAATGGGCTGAAAAAATTAACTATTATTAAAGCAATCAACCCAAAAAATAAACCTATCGGCAAAACTTTTAATTTTGAATTACAACTTTGAACTTTGAACTTTGAACTTTGAACTATTTTCCACCCGCTCTTTAATATATTAAACAATAACAGCAAATAAGTCAACAAGCCCAGCAAGCCTATCTTGTACCAAACATCAAACCAGCCCCATTCAAAAGCAAAAGCGGTGTAATAAGGATTGTTTGGATGCGCCTGCAAATAACGCGGATCAGAAGTTTTATAAGTAACAGTTGCGCCAAAACCACGGCCTAGGAGAAAATCAGGCTTAATTTTTTGCCATAAAACCGGCAAAAGATTCCATCTGCTGGAAATAGCCGGTTCTTCTGTTTCCATAGTCCTTTCTTCTAAAAAGCTCAAAGATTTTAAACCAGGAATTTGGCCAATAGGAATTAATAAAGTAATGGCAATAATGGCAAAACTTGCTATCAAAATGGCCGCGAGATTTATTGATTGATGTAATAGAGTTTTTAATTTAGGCTTTTTTTTGTATAAATAAAAAATGATAAAAGCAATAAATGTGAAAAAACCTGCAAGCCAGAAAGAGCGGGAGAGGCTGATGATTGTTGTC
>JBBTVS010000109.1:0-8001 GCA_038078695.1 Patescibacteria group bacterium | reverse complement strand
TTACAAGTTACAAGTTACAAGTTACAAGAAATGGCCCCCGGATCTGCATTTAATCGGCAAGGACATTATTAAATTTCACTCTATTTATTGGCCGGCAATGCTCTTGGCTTATTTTGACGGCGACGAGTCTAAACTCCCGAACAAAATTTTTGTTCACGGATTTTTTACAATCAACGGTCAAAAAATGAGCAAGACTTTAGGCAATGTAATTGATCCGAATGATCTTGTGAACAAATATGGCGTTGACGCAGCCCGCTGGCTTATTCTCTCGCAATTTTCATTCGGCGCCGACGGCGACATTGAAGGGGTAAAATTCAAAGAAAAATACAATGCTGATCTTGCAAACGGCATAGGCAATTTGATTGCGCGGATTAGCGCCTTGTGCTTAAAACAAATAACAGATTGGGAGAAATTTTGGACTGCAGCAGAAAAAAGTTACAAGTTACAAGTTACAAGTTACAAGTTCCATGAAACACTAATGGATAATCTACAATTATATGACGCGTTAAAACAGATAATGCGGCAAGTCAAATCAACTGACGAGTATTTAACTTTAAATCAGCCATGGAAATTAGAAAAAGATAAAAATCAAGAAAAAATAGTCAAAATTTTAGCTCAAGCAAGCGCATCAATCTTATCAATCGCTGATATGTTAAAACCGTTCCTGCCAGAGACTTCTCAAAAAATAAAACAACATATTAATATTAAAGAAAAAAAGATTAAATCAGCTCAGCATTTGTTCCCTAAAAAATAAAAATCTCATCATGATCTTAAACAAACTTTTCGGCCGTTTTTCCAAAGACATCGGCATAGATTTAGGTACAGCCAACACACTGGTTTATGTTAAAGATAAAGGAATTGTTATTAATGAACCATCTGTAGTAGCTATCAATACAAGAACAGAGGAAATATTAGCCGTTGGAGATGACGCTAAAAAAATGGTCGGCAAAACGCCAGCGCATATTGTTGCGGTAAAACCATTGCAGGATGGAGTAATTTCTGATTTTGAAATAACAGAAAAAATGCTTAAATACTTTATTGACAAAATTCACAAAGAAAGCAAAGGCTTTGTGCCCAGACCCAGAGTTATTATAGGCGTGCCTATGGAGGTGACAGAGGTGGAAAAAAAAGCGGCAGAAGATGCAACATTATCTGCCGGAGCAAGAGAAGTTTATTTAATAGAAGAGCCCTTGGCCGCGGCTATAGGCGCTAGGTTGCCTATTCATGAGCCAAGCGGATTTATGATAGTGGATATAGGCGGCGGTACCACCGAAATAGCTGTTATCTCTCTAGGAGGCATCGTTACTAAAAAATCTCTTCGTTTAGCCGGCAATGAACTAAATAATAATATATTAGACTATGTTCGGGAAAATTTTAATATTTTAATCGGGGAAAAAACAGCTGAAGAAATTAAAATTAAAATCGGTTCAGTGCAAACAACTAAAGAGGTTGTGGAATGTAAAATCCGCGGGCGCAATCTTTTTGACGGATTGCCTAAAGAAATTTCTATATCCAATATGCAAGTAAGGGAAGCAATACTGCCTTCTGTAAATATAATGATAGAAAACATCATTAACACTATTGAGGCTACGCCTCCGGAATTAGTCGCTGATATATTAGAGCGGGGCATTCTTCTTGCCGGCGGCGGAGCATTGTTGCGCGGCTTGGATAAACTAATCGCGGAAAAAACTAAAGTGCCGGTAAATATTGTTGATGATCCTTTAACAGTAGTGGTGCGCGGCGCCGGACTGCTTTTAGAAGACATTGAACTGCTAAAGCAAGTTAGACTGCCGTCATCTATGGAGTAATTATGCCATATTATAATACCATCAATAAAAAAATTATTATAACAATAATTATTTTTTTTGTTTTTTTGGCTCTGTATTATCTCCATTTTTTAATGCCAATTGAAAAAATGCTGGCTTTATTTTTTCATCCAGTACAAACAGAAATAGTGCAACACGGAGCAAATATCAATAAAAATTTAAAAGCAATCTCTATCTCTAAAAATAAACTCATTAAACAAGTGGTGGAATTGCAATCCGAAATCAACGATTTAAATATTCAATTATTAAAATTGCAAAACGCTTCCGAAGAAAATCAAGAATTAAAAAATATGTTAAATTTTAAAAATAATAACAATTACAAATTATTAACTGGCGAGATTGTATATAAAAATAATTTAGAATTAGAAAAATCAATTATGATTAATCTTGGCAGTAAAGACGGCGTCAGAAAAAATGATGCGGTAATTGTTGGCGGAGGAATGTTAATAGGAAAAGTAATTAAAGTAAGCCCATATCAATCGCTTGCCCGCTTAACTATTGATAACAAAAGCAATATTCTGGCTACTTTAGAAAATGCGCCTTATACTGTATCTGGCGTAATACAAGGCTTCCAGGGTACTAATTTAAGTTTTAACTATATCCCTAAAAATATCGCCATTATCCCGAAGCAAAAAATTATCACCAACGGCTTGCAGGAAAATTTACCCCCTAATTTATTTTTGGGACAAATAACTCAGTTGCTGGAAAACGAAAATAATATTTTTAATTCAGCCTTAGTGGAGACTCCGTATAATATTGAGGATTTAAAAATTGTCGGAATAATCGCTATCAGTTCACCCGCCAATTAGACGGGTAAATAATAAATATGCGCAAAATAGCCAAACTATCGCTTATTTTATTTATCATCATAATCCTGCATTATTTTATTTCATCATTATTATCTCCTTTAAACCTTTTAGAAATTATAAATATCGTTTTAATGCTTTTTTTTCTTTTTCGGGGCATTGATAAGTCCATTAAAATAGCTTTAATATTAGGCATTGCCAAAGATTATGGACAAACTATGAATCTAGGCGCAAGCTCTATTATATATCTATCTGCGTTAATCCTCGTGTGCATTATGCGCAACACTATACTAACTCATCAAAATCGCGCAGCGGTTTTTTTGCTAAGTTTATTATTTAATAGCATATGTTTTGCAGGGTTTATATTAAGCAAGTTTAACTTAAATACAATGATAATCCAAGAAGCGACAATAGCCTTGCTTGTAAATACTATCTTTACTTTTTTAATTTTTATATTTATCCAATGGTTCCAAAATCAATTTAGAAAAAAATTTATATGATGAAGATAAAAGGTTTTAATCAAAAAAGATTAGAGGGCTCGGACGCCGGCCAGCTATTTTTGCCGCATCAAAATTTTGAACAAATTAGTTTAAAGAAAAAATACGAAAATAGATTAATCATTTTTTTAAAAATTGGCATCATCTTTATAACGTTAATTTTGATTTCATTTTTAATTTATCTTCAAGTATTCCATGGAAATTATTACAAAAATTTAGCTGAAAAAAATCGCGTTCGCATTCAGGAAATTAAACCATTGCGAGGCATTATCTATGATAGGAACCGCATCTCTTTAGTGCAAAACAAACCTAACTTTACTATGCTCGCTACGCCTTCTGATATTTATTCTATAAAAGGCGGCCAAATAGATAAAATAATTGAAAATATCAAAAATCTGTATCCTGAAGACCCGGAAATAAATAATATGGCTCGCAAACTTCAAACCATCAGTTATGTGCCAATTGTCTTAAAAAAAAATATAACTTACGAGCAAGGAATTAAATTAATTCCTATTATAGAAGAATGGCCCGGCGTGTATTTATTGGAAAATTTTAATAGGGAATACATTTATGATGATATAATGTCGCATATTTTAGGATACACTGGCTTTGTATCAGAAGATGATTTAATAAATGACCCTTTCTATACAATTTCCGATATCAAAGGTAAAACAGGCATTGAGGCCATTGCCGAAACGAAATTGCGAGGAATTAAAGGTCAAAAACAAATTCAAGTCAATTCTATAGGCAAAGAAGGCAAGCTTGTAGACTATATTTATCCGCAAAAAGGCTTTGATGTATTTTTAACTATTGATTTAAAACTACAAGAGGAGTTAACTAGAATTCTCCAAGAACAAATGAATAAATTTAATGTGCAAAAAGCCTGCGCTGTGGTTCTTGATCCTAATAATGGCGAAATTTTAGGAATGGTCTCCTTGCCTAGTTTTAATAGCAATCTCTTTACTTCCGCGTTTGATAAAAAACAATACGAAGCCCTGCTTCAAAATCCTAATAACCCTTTAATTAATCGCGTAATTTCCGGCGAATACCCTCCTGGATCCACTTTTAAATTAATAGTTGGGGCTGGAGCTTTAGAAGAGGGAATCATCGATAAAAATTTTACCGTAGTCTCTACCGGCGGCATTAGAGTAGGCGAATGGTTTTTTCCAGACTGGGCTCCTTTGGGCCATGGCGAGGTCAATATAAAAGGAGCCCTATCTTGGTCTGTAAATACTTACTTTTATACTATAGGAGGCGGCAATGAACATTTAAAAGGTTTAGGATTGGATGGCATTATTAAATACGCGCGCTTATTTAATTTAGGACAAACTGTCGGCATAGATTTGCCGAACGAGGCCCCTGGTTTTTTGCCAAGCCAAGAGTGGAAATTATCCCATAAAAAAGAGCGGTGGTATTTGGGCGATACTTATCATTTAAGCATAGGCCAAGGCGATATTTTGGTAACTCCATTGCAGATTGCGCTTTGGACAAGTTTTTTTGCCAATAACGGTTCTTTTTATAAGCCTCATATAGTTAAACAAAAAGTACAAACGCTTAACCCTATCGGGGTTGACAAAAATATTATTTCCAGCCACAATATATCATTAATACGCGAAGGGTTGCGCGAAGCTGTGCGTTCTGGCAGTGCCAGATCATTAAATAGTCTAAATATAGACGCCGCCGGCAAAACAGGCACTGCGGAATTCGCTAATAATAAAAAACCTCATGGCTGGTTTACCGGTTTTGCTCCTTTTAATGATCCCAAAATAGTCATTACCCTGCTAATGGAGGAAGGAGACGGAGCCGGTTCAGCAGTGCCTGTGGCACGCGATTTTTTTGATTGGTACTTTACCAGCCTGCCTGCTTTCGCAAGCGAAGCTTTGCGGGCAGGCCAAAAAGAAAGCATTTACAAAAATACCTTTTAAGCGAGTTTTAAAAAAGTTAAATTTCAAAAGTAAAAAGTTTAATTTATACTTTTGACATTTAACTTTAATTTTAATAATGGCTATAAATATTTTGACTCCGCAAGGCAAAAAAAAATTAGAGCAACAATTGGCAGATCTAAAATTAAAAAGGATGGTAGTCGCCAATAAGATTAAAGATGCCAAAGAACTTGGCGATTTATCAGAAAACGCTGAATACCATGCGGCCAAAGAAGAACAGGGCCAGGTGGAAGCTAAAATTTTAGAAATTACTTCTTTATTAAAGAACGCCAAAATTATAGAGCCTTCTTCATCTAAAACAAAAGTTGTTTTAGGGTCTAAGATTAAAGTCCAATCAGATTCAGATACTTTTGATTTTGAAATTGTTGGGCTGAACGAGTCTGATCCGTCTTTAGGCAAAATCTCCGCCTCTTCGCCTTTGGGTTCCGCCTTTTTAGGCGCCAAAAAAGGCGAGATAATTGAGGTTAATGTCCCTGCCGGCCGGGTTAAATATAAAATTGTGGGGATTAGATAGATTGACGGCGCGGAGCTTATGCCTCGTTCAGTCTATGGCCGGTATTGGCTAAAAACAAGAAAGTCCCCGAATTCGTTCTATTATATTACCTTTGATGAACAGCTGACTCCAAATAGAAATCGGCAGAAAAATTGTATTTGTCTGGCTATTTTGTTCACCGGCTCAGTTTGCCACCTTCCCTAACTTATGCTAAAATGCCTCTATAAAATGTCGCTAATGATGATGTTATTATTATTATGGACAAAAAAACATGCAATTGGAGTAGAAAAATTAGACTTTCTGCCTTTAAGTCTATATCAAACATTTATTCAAGCTAAAAAAAAGCATTGAGGGAAAATTGTTATTAGCTAGTAAATAACAGTAAATAAATAATCAAATCAACTATGCCCAAAGCTCAACCCAAATCAGATGATGCCGGCAAGGCTTCAACCGACTACACGTCAGACAAAATTACAGTTCTGGAAGGCTTGGATCCAGTGCGCAAGCGGCCTGGTATGTATATCGGCAATACGGACAAAGAAGGTCTGCATCATTTGATTTGGGAAGTTATAGATAATTCCATTGATGAGGCAATGGCCGGTTTTTGCGATACTATCAGCATAACTTTGCAAAAAGACGGGTTTGTAAAAGTAGAAGACAATGGCCGCGGAATTCCGGTTGATTTGCACAAGCAAACCAAACTTTCAGCCTTGGAAACAGTATTGACTAAACTGCATGCCGGCGGAAAATTCGGGCAGGGGTCTTATAAAGTATCCGGCGGATTGCATGGAGTGGGAGTCTCTGTAGTCAACGCACTTTCCGAGGAAATGATAGCTCAGGTTAAAAGAGATGGCAATATCTATGAGCAAAAATATTCGCGCGGCATCGCAAAAACAAAGCTTAAAATCATCGGCAAAACTAAAGATAAAACAGATACTGGAACAATCATCATATTTAAGCCTGATCCAAAAGTATTTTCCACATTAAAATTTGATCGTAAATTTATTATAGATCACCTGCGGCGCCAGGCTTATTTAACTAAAGGGGTTAAAATTAACTTTTACGACCTACGGGAAGAAAAAAATCAGACTCCTTATACTTTTTATTTTGAAGGCGGAGCAGCTTCTTATGTAAGGCACTTAAACCGCAACTCGCAAGTTATTCACGAGACAGTATTTTATACCTCCAAAACCCTAAATAATATTCAAGTAGAAATCGCCATGCAATATACAGACGGCTATAAAGAAGCTATTTTTACTTTTGCTAATAATATTCATACTGCAGAGGGAGGCATGCATTTAACAGGCTTTAAATCAGCTCTAACCCGCAGCATCAATAATTATATCCGCGAAAATAGCGCTCTAAAAGATAAAAATGAAACCCTTGCGTCAGAAGATGTGCGGGAAGGGCTTACAGCGGTAATTAGCGTTAAACTGCCGGAACCGCAATTTGAAGGCCAAACCAAAGCTAAATTAGGCAATGCTGAAGTTAGAGGCGCTGTGGAATCAATCTTCATAGAAACATTTACAAACTGGCTTGAGGAAAATCCAAGCGATGCCAACCCGCTTATAGGCAAGTGCGTTTTAGCCCAAAGAGCCCGCAATGCCGCTAAAGCCGCACGGGACGCTGTTATAAGAAAAGGAGCGCTAACTGGATTCAGCCTGCCAGGGAAACTTGCGGACTGCATTTTCCGCAGTCCGGAAAAATCAGAATTATACATAGTGGAAGGAGATTCTGCCGGAGGCTCTACTAAGCAAGGACGAGACAGGCATTTTCAAGCAGTTCTGCCTTTGCGCGGAAAAATTTTAAATGTAGAGCGAGCCAGATTGGACAAACTGCTAAGCAATAAAGAGTTAAGGTCTTTAGTCATAGCTCTAGGCGCGGGCATAGGGGATCAGCTTGACATTAAAAAACTGCGCTATCATAAAATAATTATTATGACTGACGCGGATGTGGACGGTGCCCATATTCGAACATTATTGTTAACATTCTTCTACCGCCATTTTAAACAAATAATTGAAGGTGGATTTATTTACATAGCCCAGCCGCCTTTGTATAGAGCTGAAAAAAATAAAAAAATCTATTGGCTCTATAATGATCATGAATTGCAAAAAATGATGGCGAAAAGCGAAGCTCTAAATCAGCCAAATGACAAAAGCGGATTTCAAATTAAACAGCTTGGCGCGGAAGAAGCGCCGGAAGCAAAAATCGCTTATGCGGGCGAAATAAAATTGCAAAGATATAAAGGCTTGGGCGAGATGAATCCTGAACAACTTTGGACGACTACTTTAAATCCGGAAAACAGAATTTTAAAACAAATAACCATTGACGACGCGGAAGCTGCTGACGAAATATTTGAAATTCTAATGGGTTCGGAAGTCGCTCCGCGCAAAAAATTTATTCAAACACACGCGCAGGAAGTGAAAAATTTGGATG
>JBBTVS010000108.1:0-2221 GCA_038078695.1 Patescibacteria group bacterium | reverse complement strand
TTTCAAAATCCGGTTCAAAATCGCGGTGCAATTGTTCAATTACCACTGTTAAGCCGGCAACTTTTTCTTGGGCTTGCAATAGCTTTTCCGGAGACATAGATTGACTGATTTGCTCCAGCGCTGCTTCCCGTTCCGCTTTTCTTAACTCTGTCAAAATAGTGTTAAGCCCTTGCTGAAGAGCAAACTGTTTTCCCAGATATTCAATATTTTGATGGCTTGTTTTCTCTTGATCTGGTTGTTGGATCATTTTCTCAAGAAAAGGATTGAATTGTTCTCTCATATGTTTTGATTAGAGTTCATTATAAATTTAGAAATGTTTGCACACTTAACTAAACTTATAAAGAGCTCAAAAAAAATTACTCATACCTCAAAGCCTCAATCGGGCTTTTTTTTGATGCTTGGCGAGCTGGATAAAGCCCGAAAATCAAACCTATTGCCGCAGAAACCGAGAGCCCTAATATAGCGGCTTGCATAGGAAATGCAAATCCCCAGTCCCATGAGGTCATTCTGTCTAAAACCAAAGAAGCAACTAAAGATAAAAAAGCGCCGGCCAAAACTCCGATTGCACCGCCTACAACCGTCATCATCATGGATTCAAATAAAAACTGTTTTAAAATGTCGCCGTCTTTAGCGCCTAAAGCCTTGCGCAAGCCTATCTCCCGAGTTCGTTCAGTTACCGAAACCAACATTATGTTCATAATGCCTATGCCGCCGACTAAAAGCGAAATTGCCGCGACTGATGTTAAAAGCACTGTCATAATGCCGGTGATGATGCCCACCCGCTCGGTAACAACTGCTTGCGTCACTATGTGAAAATCGTCTTTATCCGGGTCGGTTATGTTATGAAGTTCCCGCAAAGTAAATTTAATGTCTTCTGCGACGCGCTCTGCAATTGCTTCGCTCTCGGCCTGCACCATAATATCATGATAATAATCAATGCCAAGCAAGTAATGCTGGGCCGTGGAATACGGCACTAAAGCCATCTTATCAACTTCTAACATCATTACTTGGCCTTTGGGCGACATTACTCCTACAATGCGGAATGTTTTGTTTTTAATTTTTATTTTTTGACCTACAGCGTCGCTTTCGCCAAAAAGTTCTTCTTTAGCTTTAGAGCCGATTATTGCTACCGCGGCGCGCTGTTTTATGTCGTCTTCAGTAAAGAAGATGCCTGTTTGCGGTTTTAAATCTAACATTTCAGCTAACAGCGGAGATCCGCCCATTACCATGCCGCGAAATGTTTCGCTTTGATAAGTCATTGTCGCGGAGACCATTACTAAAGGCGATGCGTTTGCAATGCCTTGAACATTATTTTTGTTCATTAGAGCTTTAAGTTCTTTTTCGCTTAATGAATCCGTGTACATTTCTGCAAAATCAGAAGGACCTTGAGGCTGTCTGCCCGGTTCTATTGAGATAATCTGCGACCCTAATCCTTTAAACTGGCTTAAAATTGCCTGCTTCGCGCCTTGGCCCACGGACATCACTAAAATGATTGAAGTAATGCCTATTACAATGCCTAAAAGCGTCAACAATGTGCGGGATTTATTGGTTTTAAGGCCGGTGAGGGAGGTTTTGAGAGTATAGTGTAGAGTCATAAATCCAAATGTCAAATTTCAAATGTCAAATCAATGTCAAAATCTAAATGTCAAATTATTAACTACGATTTTTTGACATTTGAAATTTGGATTTGATTTGACATTTGGATTTTAACATTTGACATTATCTTCTTCAATCTTCCCATCTCTTAATCTAATCACTCTTTTAGCATACCTCGCAATATCATCTTCATGGGTGATCAAAATAATTGTTCGGCCTTGGCTGTGCAGTTTTGCAATAAAATCCATTATTTGGTGGCTTGATTTGGAATCTAAATTGCCGGTTGGTTCGTCCGCGAAAATAATCTTAGGATCATTAACCAAAGCGCGCGCAATCGCAACTCTTTGTTTCTCTCCGCCGGATAATTGTGATGATGCATAATTGATGCGATGCGAAAGGCCGACTGCGTCAATCGCTTTTAAAGCCAATTTATTCCATTGCGATGGTTTTATTTTAGAATATAAAAGAGGCAGTTTGACATTTTCAAGCACGGTTGTACGAGGAAGCAAATTAAACGCCTGAAAAACAAATCCTATTTTTTGATTTCGCACAAGAGCAAGTTCGTTTTCGCCGTAATCATCCATTAGTTTGTCGTCAAAAAAATATTCGCCGCTTGTAGGGCGAT
>JBBTVS010000107.1:0-3887 GCA_038078695.1 Patescibacteria group bacterium | reverse complement strand
GTGGAGACAGCGATTGAAAAGAATGAAAAGGAAGCGGAAAAATGGATAAATAGCGAGTTGGAGAAATTAGAAATTAAAAATATGCGCTTCAAGTCGCGGCCCACTCTCTCCTCTCCCCAACCAACACAATATTCCGGCCATTCCAAAAATGCGCGCGCTTGCCGTCTTTGGCATAATAAGATTCTTTGACATCAAAATCGGCTTTTTGGCATTTGCGCTTTAACTCGCACGCGGTAAAAGCATAATAATATAATGGCTGACCGTTCCAGTTAGTCATCACATCTTTTTTAAATGATTTATATTGCCACACTGTTTTATCTTTAAGGGAAAAACGCCATAAATTAAAATTAGTCATCAATAAATAGCCGCCCGGCTTTAAAACGCGGAAAGCTTCTGACAGCGCTTGATGATGATAACATGCCGGCAAATGATTTAAACTGGCGATCATAAATACGGCGTCAAAATTATTGTCGTCAAAATCCAACTTTAGCATATTTCCTTGCACAAATTTGACGTTCTTATCGCAATTCGCCAATTTTGATCGCGCTTGCTCTAAAAGTTTTTCACTGACATCTATACCTGTATAATCAACCGTTATATCATTAAACAACCGCACTATACGGCCATTGCCGCAGCCAATATCTAAAATTTTATTACCGTCTTTAACATACTTCTTAAACCCGACCACTTCCGGCCATAAAGGCTTTTCGCGCGAACGGCTAAAATCAGCAGAAATTTTATCATAGGTCGCTTGATTTAAGAATAAAACCGATTGAGCCAGCGGCGCCTTTCTTAGAGATCTAAAACTCAACATCATCAACGCGCCAATCACAATCATTGCGTCAGCTAAATTAAAAGCTAAAAATTTTTTAAACAAAAAAAATGACCAATAATCAACTACATATCCATAAATTAAGCGATCAAACATATTGCTTAATCCGCCGGCTATAATCAATTCAAATATTATAACTTGAATTTTTGGCATAAACTTGCGCCTGCTATAAAGCATCCATGATAAATACGCCAAAATAAACGCGCTGAACATAACCGCAATCATCAATGGCAAATTTATGCTTAAAGCAATGCCAAAATTTTTAACCATCCCAAAGCTCGCGCCGAATTCTTTATTGCCAATAACAAAAAAACCGTTATAATTAACGGCTAATAACTTTAATGCGCGATCTAATATAATCAAGATACTAACTGTAAATACCGTCCTGATTAACATCTTAAAATACATATTACTTGATGCTGAATAGCTATATTTGATACATCCCTTTCTCAATTTTGCGCAAGTCTTCTTCTATTTGCTTTAAACGTTTTTCCAAAACATGCTCAATAGCTAAATTAACCTCATATTCTTCTTCTTCAAACACATCATCATCCACTTCAGCGCCAGTATTGGGAAAATTAGCAATAAAATTATTCTGAATTTTTGAATCTTGGCGAGCTCTCTTTTTTAAAACAGCTTTAATACGATCGCGTTCTTTTTCAAGTTCTATTTTGATTGACATTAAACTTGGTTGTAGATTTGCGGCGGGCATTTATAAAATTAAACTGAATTTTTAGGCTTCTCTTCCTCCTTCTTATGCATTCGGGTGGCTTTTTTCTTAGGACCGGGAACAGCGCCTTGATCTACCAGCAAATTATAAACCACTGGAGAAGCTTTAGCTCCATTTCCCAGCCAATATTTGATTCTTTCAATATTTAAGACTGTGCTGTTTTTTTTATCCGCTGGATCAAAATGGCCTAAAATTTCTATAGATTTGCCCTTTGGTCCTATACTTGCTTCTGTAACCACAATACGGAAAAAAGGCCTATTTTTTCTCCCTATTCTTTTAAGACGAATTTTTAGCATAAATGGTACCTTACTATAAACACTGTTAGTAGTCAAGCCCTTGGCTAATTTTATCCAGCTCATTTTTAATGCCTTTTAAATACACCCGTTTATTTTTATCTATTAAAGTTGATATGGCGTCTAAATCGCCGGATCCATGTTTTATAATGGATAATTCATTATCAGAAGGAACATTTAAAAATTCAATCATCTGTTTTAAATCTGTTTGTCCGCTTTTTGTTGATTGATCTAATGTCTCCTGCGGCTCATCTTGCGCAGTCTCTTTATTATTTCCCTGATTTTGGTTTTCCTGATCTTGCAAACTGTCATCTGTCTGTAAACTGTTATCTGACCGGGCTAAATAATAAGAGGCAGGAAAAAGCTGATTTTCTATTCCTTCCAGCCAAATGTTGGTGCTCTCGCCTAAAACCCGGCTGTCTTTAGCGTTAATCGGAATAAACTCAAAACCAGAAAGTACTAAGCCTTCTCCAATAATTAAAAGCGCGGAAAACCAAATTAAATTTTTATAAATTTGCATTGTGGACAATTTGCATTTATTTTACTATACTTGGAACATTAAGTCAAAACAATATGAAAATAGGCATTGTCGGCTTGCCAAATGTAGGCAAATCAACTCTTTTTAAAGCCTTAACTAAAAAAGAAGTGCCGCGGGAAAATTATCCTTTCTGCACAATTGAGCCAAATGTCGGCATAGTCGCCGTGCCTGATTTTAGATTGGAAAAATTAGCCATTGCTTCCAAGTCAGCTCAAATTATTCCGACTGCTATTGAGTTTGTTGATATTGCCGGCTTAGTTCGCGGCGCTCACAAAGGCGAAGGCTTGGGCAATAAATTTCTCTCCCACATAAAAGAAGTTGACGCGATATGCGAGGTCGTGCGAATTTTTGAAAATAAAGACATCCATCATGTTGAAAACAAAATTGACCCTCAAGCTGACATGGAAACTGTAAATTTAGAACTAATAATGAAAGACTTGGAATTAATAATTAAAAAAATCAATGATTTGTCCGGGCCATCGCGCACCGGCGATAAAGAGGCTGGAATAAAATTAAAAATATTGCAAAAAATTAAAAATAATTTAGACAATGGCCAAAGAGCTGATCAAACCCAATTGACTGCTGATGAAATATCGTTGATAAAAGATTTAAATTTATTGACTTTAAAACCTGTGCTTTATGTTTTTAATACTAATGACGCATCTCTAAAAAACTTTCCTTTTGACGGCTTAAGTTTAAACGCGCAATTAGAAGCTGAACTTGCTGATTTAGAAGGGCAGGAATTACTGGATTATTTGCAGGAATTAAATTTAACCGACACTGGCTTAAACAAATTGATTCAAGCTTCTTATAAATTGCTTGATCTTATAACTTTTTTTACCAGCGGCGAGAAAGAAACCCGAGGTTGGACAGTCTCACGCGGAGCAAAAGCGCCGCATGCCGCCGGAAAAATCCATAGTGATATAGAGCGCGGCTTTATCCGCGCAGAGGTTCTTAATTGGAAAGAATTGATTGATGTTGGCAGCTGGTCCGCGGCTCGGGACCGCGGCTTGATTAGAATTGAGGGCAAAGAATATCAAATGCAGGACGGCGATGTTTGTTATTTTAGGTTTGCGGTTTAAATTTGCAATCTTTCCTTGCCTACTGGTTTAGTATAATCAGGACGGGTCAAGACAAATTTACTTAGAATACAATTCCACAATCATACTTGGGCTTAATGCTTCCGCTAAATACTCTATATCCGGCTCGCCTACAATCTTACCTGTTTTGCTTTTATCATCCCACATCAGCCATTGGGGCCTTTCGGTTTTAGCTAAAGCCGAAAGCCTGTCTTGAAAAGTCTCGCTTTTTAAAGCCTGCGGAGATAAGGTAATAACATCTTCTTTTTTAGTCATGTACGAGGGAATATTTATTTTTCTATTGTTGACTAAAATGTGCTTATGGTTAACTATCTGTCTTGCCTGGCGCCTAGTTTGCGCCAAACCTAAACGATAAACTACATTATCCAAACGGCTTTCCAATAATTTAAGCAAA
>JBBTVS010000106.1:0-1470 GCA_038078695.1 Patescibacteria group bacterium | reverse complement strand
CATAATCAAAAACTATTCGCTCTAAAGTCGTGATGGTTAAATGAAAGTTTTTCATAAACTTTTATTTTTTCGCCTTTATCCGCACTTCAGCCGCATCTCCGGCCATGTAAAACGCGCTTTCCGGCAGATCATCTAACTTTCCGTCTAAAATTTCTTTAAAACTTTTGATTGTTTGTTTTAACGGGACATATTTGCCGGCTGTGCCGGTAAAAACCTCGGCCACGAAAAACGGCTGGGACAGAAATTTTTGAATCTTGCGGGCGCGCGATACAATCAATTTATCTTCGTCGCTTAATTCGTCAATGCCTAAAATTGCAATTATGTCCTGAAGTTCTTTATATCTCTGCAAGATTTTTTGAGTCTCGCGCGCTACTGTATAGTGTTCTTGTCCAACAATATCCGGCTCTAAGGCCGTAGAAGTAGAATTTAAAGGATCAACTGCCGGATAAATGCCAAGCTCGGTTAAACCGCGGGAAAGAACAATGGTGGAATCGAGATGGGCAAAAGTGGTTGCCGGCGCAGGATCTGTTAAGTCATCAGCCGGAACATAAACCGCCTGAACTGATGTGATTGAACCGGCAGGAGTTGAAGTAATCCGTTCCTGCAAAATGCCCATTTCCGTTGCCAAGGTCGGCTGATACCCCACGGCAGAGGGGATTCTGCCTAAAAGAGCGGAGACCTCGCTACCGGCTTGAGTAAATCTAAAAATATTATCAATAAACAACAAAACATCTTTATTTTCTTTGTCTCTAAAATATTCCGCCATAGTCAGTCCCGATAGCCCAACCCGCAAACGCGCTCCGGGCGGTTCGTTCATCTGGCCAAAAACCATTACGGTTTTATCAATAACTTTGGATGCTTGCATTTCATGATAAAGATCGTTTCCTTCGCGGGTGCGCTCGCCAACTCCTGCAAAAACCGAATATCCGCCGTGTTCTGCGGCAATATTGCGAATCAATTCCTGAATAATAACGGTTTTGCCAACGCCGGCGCCGCCAAAAAGCCCGACTTTTCCGCCTTTGATAAACGGCGCCATTAAATCAATAACTTTAATGCCGGTCTCAAAAATTTCTGATTTGGTGGATTGATCTTTAAATTTAGGAGCAAGACGATGAATAGGCCAACGCTCTTTAACTTTTATTTCTTCTTTATTGTCAATCGGCTCGCCTAAAACGTTAAAAAGCCGGCCCAATGTCGCCTGTCCTACTGGCACATTGATCGGACTTCCGGTATTTTCTACCTCTTGACCTCTTTTTAAACCGTCAGTGGAAGACATCGCCACTGTTCTAACTTCATGGTTTCCTAAATGCTGTTCCACTTCTAAAATAATTTTTTGATCATCGCTGTTTTTTACTTTAAGCGCAGCATAAATAGAAGGCAGATCGCTTTCTTGAAAGCGGACATCAACTACCGGACCGATAATTTGTGTGATTTTTCCTGTGTTGGGCATAGGTTTGTTTTTTTAAATAT
>JBBTVS010000105.1:0-15690 GCA_038078695.1 Patescibacteria group bacterium | reverse complement strand
GTTGTCATTTTTGCTGCAGTGAGGTTTGTGTGGAGAAGAAAGAGCCAGAGAATGGGAAGTGAGATATAAATTTTCAATTTACAATTTTCAATTTTCAAACAATTTTCAATGTAGTAATTTTCAATTAGAAATTAAGTCATTAGAAATTGTTTAGAAATTAGAAATTGAAAATTAGAAATTTTATCAAAATGTTCAAACATAAAAATATATTACTAATTATAATCATCATCGCTCTTGGGCTAATCGCATGGGGGCTTTATCGCGAAGGTTCTTTAGACGAGAAGACAAAACAGCCGCAATTAAGGTTTAGCTCCAATGTTGATAAGATTGAGATTCGTCAGAAAGACGGAGCAATTATTTTGGTTAAAGGCAAAGAAGATAGGTGGCAAGTGGAAAAGTCCGGAATTGCGTATCCGGCAAATCAATCGGCTTTAGACGAGATAATTAAGTTTTTTGATGATTTTACGGTTGGCGAGATTATTTCGCAAAATCCGGATAAATACGCGGAGTTGCAAGTTGATGAAGAAAGCGGGTTTCTAGTTAAATGGTTTATCAAAGATAAAGAAGAAGGAAAATTAATATTAGGCAAGAGCGATTACAATCGCCAAGGAGATTATATCAGGATAGGCGATCAGACAGGAGTTTATCTAACATCCGGCAATATTAAATTTAATTTTTCCCGGCCGGAGTTTAGAGATCTAAATATTTTAAGTTTAAAGTCGGAGGAAATTGAGCGGGTTGCGTGGAATTATAAAGACGGAGAGAAATTGGAAATTAAGAAATTAAAAATTGAGGATGCTAAAGAATCAGACAAAGCAGAAGAGGCGAATCAAAGCGCAGAATCAAAAGCAGAGTCAAATGCAAAAAAATGGTTTTTGATGGACGGCGATGCCAAACAGGAGCTTGATGAGTCTAAAGTCAATTCGCTTTTAGGTCAACTTAGCAATCTTACGGCTACTGACATGTTAGTCAAGTCAGTAGATAAAGATTACGGTTTTAGCGAGCCTTTTTTTAAGCTGACAGTCGGCGGCGCTGATGATCAGGAATATATCTTGACTTTTGGCGCGCAGGCGGACGAGGCGCCGGCGTATTATGCTCAAATTTCCGGCAATGATGAGTGGGTGTATTTGGTGGATATATCCACAGTGCAGGATCAGTTAGCCAAAAAGGCGGGGGATTTTGAAACTACAAAAGAGGAATAAAACCCCTCTTTTTTGTTTTGTAATTTTATGAGCAATTTATTTGAACAATTTACAAATCAATACGAGCTGTCAAAGACTTTGAGGTTTGAGTTGAGGCCGGTTGGGAAGACGGAGGAAATATTAAAAATAAATGAGGTTTTTGAAAAGGATAAAACAATTGATGACGCTTATAAGCAAGCTAAATTTTATTTTGATACATTGCATCAAACATTTATTAACGAATCTTTGTCTAGTTGCCAGATTGATTTTTCAGAATATGAAAAACTGTTTTTAGAGTTTAAGAAAATAAAACAACAAAAGAACGATTTAAACAAATTAAACGGCGAATCTAATGAGGATTTTAAGAAAAGAAAGGACAGGTTGTTTAATGATCAAATTAAGAATAAATATGGAGAATTAAGAAATAAGATGAATAATTTACGGAAACAGATTGTCCAGAAATTTAATGAAAAAGGTGAAGGGTGGAAAAAACAATATACAGAAAAAGGATTAAAGTTTGGCAAGTGTGCTCTAAAACAAAAAGAATATAACTTTATTCTTTCTGCCGGAGTTTTAAAAATTTTAAAATATGAATATCCCCAAAACAAAGAGCAAGAATTTCAAAAATTAGGATATCCAAGTTTGTTTGTTATAGAAAATGAAGCACCACATAACATAGTCTATATTTTTAATAAATTTGAGAGAGTCACAGGATACCTGACCAAGTTTCAGAAAACACGAAAAAATATGTATTCTGAAAAAGACAATGGAACCGCTATCGCTAATCGTATTATCAACGAAAATTTACAACTTTTTTTAGAAAATAAAATTCATTTTGCAGAATTGAAAAAAGAGAATATTGATTTTACTGGCAAAATTGAAGTTGATTTGAGAGCAAAGAGTCTGGAAGACATTTTTTCTTTAAAGTTTTATAATAGTTGTTTATTGCAAAACGACATAAAATTTTACAATAAAGTAATCGACGGAGAAATAAAAGAGTTGGCAAATGGAAAAAAACAACACTTAAAAGGTTTAAATCAAATAATTAATGAATATAAACAAGAGCACAAAAAAGATACAAATTTTAAAAAAACAAAATTTACTCTTTTTAAAAGTCTTGATAAGCAAATTTTGGGTGAAGAGCAAAAAGAAAAAGAGCTAATAGAAGTTAACCAAGCAGGAGAGGATAATTTATTTGACAGACTACAAGAGTTTATAGATGAAAACGAAAAAAAAGTTAATGAGGCAGATGGATTGTTTCAAAGACTTGTGAAAGATAGGGAATTTGATGAAGAATTAAATAAAATTTATCTTTCATCAAAAGCTATCAATACTATTTCCAGAAAATGGTTCCAGAATAGTTATGATTTTGAAATTTTGCTTCCTCAAAAGTCAAAAAAGAAAGCAGAGAAAGAGATAGTAAAGTTAAAAGATTTTATTTCTTTAGTTGATATTAAAGAAGTTTTGAATGAAGAAATAGAGTCAACAGATATTTATAAAAATGATTATGAGAAGATTTGCAATGGAGAAACTAATTTTGAGAATTTTCTTAAAATTTGGGAGAAAGAGTTTTATAGTTTATTTGAAGAGGAAAAAAATAAAAAAGGGAAAATAACTTGTACTGGTTATAAGACTGCTTTAGAAAAAATAAAGACTCTTCCACAAAATTTTGATTGGAAAAAAGAGGGAAATATAGAGATTATTAAAAACTATGCGGATGCCAGTTTAAGGATTTTTCAAATGATGAAATATTTTGCTTTGGAAAAAGGGAAAAAGAAAAATCCAGAGAATTTAGAAACAGGCGATTTTTATGTTGAGTTTAGTGGGTATTATGATAATTACCAAATTATCAAATATTACGATGCTTTTCGGAATTTTTTAACAAAAAAACCGTATAGTCAAAATAAGATTAAGTTAAATTTTGATCACTCAAAATTATTAGAGGGATTTACTGAAAGTAAAACTGGAAATAGTAATAACGGAACACAATATGGTGCATATCTTTTTAGAAAGATGAATGAACTAGGATTTTATGATTATTTTTTGGGTGTCAGCAAAGATGCTCATCTAATTAGTAAATTTGACAAAGAAGATGAGTCTTTACATACATGTTATGAGAGATTAAATTACTATCAGATAAAAATGAATTCTATCTATGGGACATCTTATAAAGGAAACTTTCAAAATGATAAAAAAAACTTATCGGAAGAAAAAATAATTAAAAAGTTAAAAAAAGCTCTTTTTGGATATAAAGATAAAATTAAGCAAATTCAGGAAGACATTATTAATAAAAAATTCCATCTATTGAAGGACATACAAAATGCAATAAACGAAGTTGTAAAGAAATATGGAAAAATTTTTGAATATAAGTTTGTTACGGAACTACAGTTTAAACAAGCACGAGATTGTAAAAAAGGATTTTATTTGTTCCAAATTTATAACAAAGATTTTTCTAAAAAGAAAGGGGAGAAAAGTAAACATAAAAATCAAAATTTACATACAATATATTTTAAAGCTTTGATGGCAGAAGATAATCAAAAATTTGATTTAGGGAATGGCGAGATTTTTTTACGCAAGGCTTCAATTGATCCTATTGTTGATAAAAACAGAAAAACAAAAAGGACGATAATCAGAAATAAAAGATATACAGAAGATAAAATTTTTTTACATCTTTCTACTGTTTGGAATTATGGAAAACAAAAAATTGATAAAAAAATTAAAAAATGGTATCTCAGTCAATTTAATAAGGAAACAAACCAAAAACTTGTAAAAAAATTAGAAAGTATCAACATTATCGGTATAGATAGAGGAGAGAAACACCTTGCTTATTATTCTGTAGTAAATAACAACCAAGAAATTATTGATCAAGGTTCTTTTAATATAATCGCTGGACATGACTATCATCAGAAGTTAGATGAAAAAGAAAAAAAGAGAATGGAGTCCCGCAAATCATGGCAATCTATTGGAAACATTAAAGATCTTAAGCAAGGATACATTTCCCAAGTAGTGCGAAAAATTGCGGATTTAATTATCCAGCATAATGCAATAGTAGTATTTGAGGATTTGAATTTTGGGTTTAAAAGAGGGCGACAAAAAATTGAAAAACAGGTTTACCAAAAATTAGAAAAAGCGCTTATTGAGAAATTAAATTTTTTGGTCAATAAAGGCGAAAAAGATCCGTCAAAAGCAGGGCATCTTTTGAATGCGTATCAGCTTACCGCGCCATTTACACGCTTTAAAGATATGAGAAGCCAAAATGGAATTATATTTTACATACAAGCCGGATATACTTCTACGACAGATCCATTAACTGGCTGGCGAAAAAATATTTATATTAGTAATTCTTTGCCGATTGATAAGCCAAAGAAAGGAAATGGAAAGTATATTAAAGGAGAAATTCAAAATTTTAAAAATATTGGTTGGGACGAGAGCAAGCAAAGTTATTTTTTTGAATACGATCAAAAAGATTTTGATGGAACTGATACATCAAAAATTTGGCAAATTTATGCTGATGTGAAACGCTTGAGGGGAAGAAAAAATGATTTAGGATATTGGAAACCAGAATTTATTAATCCGAATGTTTTATTAAAAGGACTTTTTGAGAAATTCGGGTTTGTTTTAAAAGGAGACATAAAGAAACAAATAGAAATTAAAGAAAAAAATGGGGAATTGAGAGAAAATAAACAATTTGATGGCGAAGAAAGAAATTTTTATAAGTCCTTAATTTATTGTTTAAATTTAATTTTGCAAATTAGAAATAGCTCATCAGCAAGATGGATTGAAAATGATAAGGGAGAGATTGCAAAAGCAGGTAAAGAGGCGGATTTTATTCAATCTCCAGTGGAACCATTTTTTGCCACCAAATGCCAAGATTATGAAATAAAAGAAAATTTTGCGGGATTTGAAAATAAAATTATTGGAGATAAAAGATTGGGAGAAGAAGACAGAAAAAACCAAATTGTAAGAACAAGAATTATAAAAGAGTTTAACGGCGACGCTAACGGCGCTTACAACATCGCCCGCAAAGGTTTAATTATGCTCAAAAAAATCAAAGATAATCCAGAGAAGCCAGATTTATTCATCTCCAACCGCGATTGGGACCTCGCGGCGCAGAATTGGGAAAAGTTTTTACAAAAGCGGAAAGCTGGCGGAGTTTTATGAGGAAATGATGCGCTCTGTAAAGAAGAGAACAAAAACTGCTTGACATTTATATGGCAGATAAGTTAAGATGAAAATAAGTAAATAAGAAATTCTTAAGTTTTTATTATGCAAGCAACTATTCAAAAAGCTACTTCCCGCGGGCAGATTACTCTGCCGGCGGCTTGGCGAAGACAATTTAATACTAATAGTTATATCCTAGAAACCACTGATACTTTTTTGAAGATTAAACCGGTTGATATTGATGAACTGGTCAGAGAAGAATTAGTAATTTTTGACGCAGACAGAGATCATGAAGGCAAAGGAATTAAAGCTAAAAATTTAATTAAAATTATTGATTCTATAGATGGATAAAATAGGGAAACTATTTAGAAGAATTTCTAAAAAAGACAGACAAATCTTAAAACATTTATTATTTTTACTAATTCATAAACACTTTTATGGTTTGCAGATTACAAAATTAAGAGGAAAAGCATATTTTCGCGTTAAAAAGGGTGTGTTTAGAATTATTTTTACCTATGACAAAGATGGCGATGTAGTTGTTAAGCAAATTGAACGGCGAAACGAAAGTACTTACAAAAATTTGTAAAAAATTATATTTGTGTCAACCTTGACAAAAATACCGCAAAATGATTAAATACGCGGTATTTTTATTTATGGAACAATACATTCAAATTTCCAAACTCAACGATTTTATTTTTTGCCCCCATTCGGTTTATCTGCACAGCATCTACGAAAATTTTAGCCAAAAAACCTACCACCGCGCGCCGCAGACAATTGGCAAAATAAAGCATGAAAATATAGAAAAAGGCGCATATTCTACCGCCAAACGCTACTTGCAAAATACGCCCGTCTATTCAAATAAATACGGACTTGCCGGCAAAATTGACATTTATGATGCCCAAGAAAATGCTTTAATAGAGCGCAAATATAAAATCAAAAAAATTTACGACGGCTATCGCTATCAGTTATACGCCCAGTATTTCTGTTTGATAGAAATGGAATATCCGGTTAAAAAAATTTATTTTCACTCGCTGTCTGACAATAAGCGCTATGCCATTAAAATTCCGCAAAAACAAGAAATAAAAGAATTTAAAAATATAGTGGAGCAGATGCAAAATTTTGATCCAGCAGCTTATCCTATTATAAAAAATAAAAACAAATGCCGCGAGTGCGTTTATAAGCCCTTGTGCCATTAAATTTTATGCTGTCACTTCCGGATTTTAAAGAAAAACAGATTTTATTTATCATTCCGCAAAAAGGCGGCGAGAATAAAATTAGATTTTGGAACGATAACATTAGATTAGAAGTCAACGACAAGCCGGTTAATCAATTATCCTGCTACAAAATCTTTGCCGTATTTATTATTGGCGATTTTACCATTACTAGCCGTTTGATTCAAAATTGCCGTGAATACGGCATCTCTATTTTTCTATTAAAAAACAATTTTGAGGTTTACGCCGAGATTAACTCCGCAGCAGAAGGCAATTATTTACTGCGGAGCAAGCAATATCATTTATCGCCTCATGCAGAATTGGCAATCGCCAAACAATTGGTCAAAAACAAAATTAGCAATCAGTTCTTTTTAGTGAATTTGGCGAGTAAGATTAAAAAGGACTCATCATCGCTTCTAAAAGCCGAGCAGAAAATAGAGCAAGCGCGAAATCATCAAGAATTATTAGGCATAGAGGGCAGTTTAACCCGCGATTATTTTGCTTTATATTTTAAAGAGATCGGCTGGTATAGCCGTTTACCGCGGGCCAAACCGGATATCCCAAATGTCTTAATGGATATCGGCTATACTTTTCTATTCAATTTTATTGATGCGCTTTTATGCTTGTATGGTTTTGACACTTACAAGGGGATATATCACAAGCTATTTTTTCAGCGCAAGTCCCTGGCTTGCGATTTAATGGAACCTTTTCGCTGTTTAATTGATCGACAAATTTTAAAGTCCTACCGCTTAAAACAAATTGATAAAAAAGACTTTCTTGTTAAAAAAGGGCAGGTGTTGTTGTCTTATGATAAACAGCAAAAATATTTGCAAATATTCGCGGATTGCTTAATGAAGCGCAAAGAAGAGATTTTTAAATATGTGCAAAATTTTTATTATCATATCCTTAATAATAAGTCTTGCGGGCTTTTCTTTAAGATAAATTAAATTATGCTTTTAGTTTCTTACGATATAACCAGCAACAAAACTCGCTCTCAATTTTCAAAATTTTTAAAAAAATTCGGCAGGCGGATTCAGTATTCGGTTTTTGAATTAAAGAACAGCCAGCGGATCTTGCAAAATATTCTCAAAGAGGTAGAATATAAATATAAAAATCGATTTGCAAATACTGATAGCGTGATAATTTTTAATATTTGCAATGGTTGTAAAAAGAAAATTAGCCGCTGCGGCTATGCTGCTAACGAGGAAAAAGAAGTAGTTTTTTTCTAATTTTTTGCTCTTTGAAAAATTATTTAACCCTGAAATTTTTCAGGGCAAGAGTAGAAAGTAGAAGTTTATATGTATATATTAGACAAATTTATCCGTCCATTGACGGAAACCTTGGTCTTTATATTTTTAAGACCTCATAAACAAGCCAAAAAGTCGTCTCGCCTTTTTGGCAGATTTGCATCTTCTTGGCTTGTTTTAGACTTTTTAGCCGTCTAATCCATATATTTAATTTCTACTTTTGTAGATAAGCGGTCTAAAGCATTAAGGCATTAGTCTAATCCATATATTTAATTTCTACTTTTGTAGATTGGATAATGATGTTAAAGTCTGTAAAGTCTAATCCATATATTTAATTTCTACTTTTGTAGATTGATCGTAACTATAAGGCAGGGTATGGTCTAATCCATATATTTAATTTCTACTTTTGTAGATTCTATCGCTTGCATTATCATTGCCTGTCTAATCCATATATTTAATTTCTACTTTTGTAGATTATGCACACGGTAGTAAATAAGCAAATACTAAAAAATCAACTGAAAAGCATAGCCGGCTCAACTATATATGATCGCGGAGTAGATTATTATAATAACGGACAGGTAGAAAGATGGGATAAAATTCCAATAGTTGCTAGCGATCAAATCTCAATAAGAGGCAAAGTTCAAGGAACTAAACTTTATAAAACAAATTTAATTTTTGATTGGCGCAAAAGCCAATTTTTAGATTTAGACTGCCGATGCCCTTATGGTCAAAACTGCAAACATGCGGTAGCCTTAGGATTAGAATTTATTGAATCCCTATTAGATGCTAAAGCAGACGTTAGGATCATAGAGCCTAAAAAAATATCTAATTTTTCAAAGATTGACATTAATAAATGCTACATAGTATTGGACAATAATGAGCATCAAAACAGCATTAGTGCAGTTCAAATACATACTGACAGACACTCAACTATTAGTCCTGAAATAGCTCTGCGCCAAGCAGACGGTTTAACTAAAGCGCAAAGTGATTTGCTGGCGTTGTTAAATGAAACTAATGATTATTTTAGCCCGTCCGACTATGCTCAATTATTCAAGTTACTGCAGATATCTGGTTTAAAATTCTATTGGAACAATACAGAACATCAATTGTATTTTGACAGACAGCAGTCTTTGATTAAAGCGTCGTTCTCTTTAGAAAGAAGAAAAAATTATTTTAGCGGCAGAGCCAAACCGGCATTTGTTTTAAAATTAGACGATGAATATAAAAGACAAAAAGTGTTTTTGCTTTTGAACTGCAAAGACTATCTTATAAAAATTGAAGATCATATAGTAAGCTTTTATCAACTGCCAAAAGAATTGATAAAAATTTTAGATCGAATTAATTTAAGCAAGCAAGGTTATTCTATTTACAATGAGGAACAGCCTTTTGAAACTGTTTTGCGGCCAGACGAAATTATCAATCTGAATCAAATTATTCAGGCTTGCGTTGAGCATCTAGATTTATCCACTGATTTAAAGCCAAATTTTCAAATTATCGAATCCAAGAAATCAGAACCTTGTTTTTTGGTTGATTATCAGAGCAAAAAAGATCAATTAGAGATTCATCCAGCGATAGATTACGGCTTTGTCAAAATCAAGGTTGCGCGTACTGTTTCTCGCTCTCGATATCGAGGCAGAGACAGTTTTAGCAGAATGAGCTTTGAAGATCAAGACGAACATATTATAAAAGTAAGCAGAACAAAAATTGATTATGCCAAAGTACAACAAAGAAAAGAGATTGAGCTATATAAATTTTTTTGCTATAAGTTCCTAGAATACGGGTTTACTCGGAGCCTCAAATGCAGGTATGAGGGAGAAAAAGCAATTTTTAGATTTTTAAAACAATTTTGGCCTAATGTGCAAAATCTAGGCTATAAAACAGAATTTTTAAGAGATGAGCTTAATTTGCACCAAGAAAATTTTTCTGCTGATTTTCAAGTTGATCTAAATGCTGATAATGATTGGCTGTATTTTGATCTTAATTGCTATTGCGGCTCTGATCAAATTAATTTAGAGCATTTGCGAGCCTTTGTAGAAGACAGAAAAGAGTTTCTTAAATTGGAAAGCGGCAGGCTGCTGCAGATTGCGAACATAGAAGAATTAGAACGATTGGTTTTGATGTTGGAAAGTTTTTACAAAAGAGAAAAAGGCGGTTTTGAAGGACGGCTTTATCATGCTCCGGAATTAGAAGGAATAATTACCAGCTCCAAGTATTATCAAGCAAAACTAAAACAAAGTTTTACTGATTTTATAAAAGAAGCTCAAAGCGGCAAGCCTGTTGAAAAAGTAAAATTGCCAGCCCAATTCGAGTCCATCTTAAGAGATTATCAAAAGCAAGGCATTGATTGGTTTTATTTTTTACGTAAATACAGGTTTGCCGGCATCTTGGCTGATGATATGGGGCTAGGCAAAACTGTGCAGGCGTTAGTATTGATGAATATGGAGAAACGGAAGAATCAACCTTCAATAGTTATCTGTCCTAAAACTTTGGTCTACAATTGGCAGAACGAAGCTCATAAGTTTATTCCCAGCCTTAAGACATTAGTTGTTGATGGGACAGCCAAAGGGCGGAGGAGTATCATCAGAAGCATTAAAGAAGCAGACATAGTGATTACCGGCTATGCCGCTATAAGGAGGGATTGGGAGATATATGATAAGTTAAAGATTAAGTTTAATTATTGTATTTTAGACGAGGCTCAATTTATTAAAAATTACGCTACAAAAAACGCGCAAATCGTTAAGAAAGTACACGCAGATTACAGATTGGCTTTAACCGGAACTCCGCTGGAAAATAACGTATCAGAAATTTGGTCTATTTTTGATTTTTTAATGCCGGGATTTTTAGCATCATATAAATTATTTCAAAAAAAGTTCCACAACCCTATAATGAAGAATAACTGCGCTAAAGCTTTAAATCATTTGCGCCAAAAAACTAAATGTTTTATGCTGCGCCGCACTAAAAGCGAGGTGTTAAAAGAACTTCCGCCGAAAGTAGAGCAATACAGTTTTTGCAATTTGGGAAAATCCCAGAATGTTTTGTATCAAGAAATTTTAATTAATGTTAAAAGAGAAATTTTTACTGCCGTCAAACAAAAAGGGTTTAAAAAAGCGCAGATTCACATTTTAGCAGGATTAACTAAACTGCGCCAAGTGTGCAATCACCCAGTGCTTTTGCTTAAAGACAAAAATTATACTAAATATGAGTCTGCTAAATTAGAAATGTTTGTTGAATTGATTGATGAGATTATCGGCAATAGACGCAAAGTTTTAGTTTTTAGTCAGTTTACCCAAATGCTGGATATTTTAGCCGACGATTTAAGAAAAAGAACAGTCAAATATTTCTATCTGTCAGGCAAAACTAAAAACAGACAGGAGTTGGTTGATGAATTTAATATTAATCATAATGTCCCTATTTTTTTGATAAGTCTGCGAGCTGGCGGTACCGGTCTAAATTTAACCTCTGCTGATAATGTTATTATTTTTGATCCGTGGTGGAATCCAAGCGTGGAAAATCAAGCCATTGATCGCACTCACCGCATCGGCCAGAAACATTCTGTTAATGTTTATCGCTTAATTACTAAAGGCACGATTGAGGAGAAAATTGTTAATCTGCAAGAGAAAAAGAAATTTTTGTTTGATAACTTGGTCGGGGAAAGCAAAGATTTATTTAGGAAGCTCACTTGGGATGATGTTAAAGGGCTATTCGTTTGATAAATGTTGCAGAATATTCGTTTGATATTTTTAGGATAGTGTGATATTTTTAGTCAGATTATGAACATTATTTTAACTGGCTATCGGGCAACAGGTAAGACTACCATTGGCAGGTTTTTAGCCAAGCAGATTAATAAACAATTTATAGACACAGATGATATTATTGAGCATAGGGAAGGCAAAAATATTAGAGATATTTTTGAGACTTATGGATGGCAATATTTTAGAAAAGTTGAAAAGAGAGTGGTGCGCGAGCTGGCTTTGCTTGATGATAAAATAATCGCGGTAGGCGGCGGCACTTTTATGTATCGGGCGAATTTAAAGCTAAAAGAGAATGCCAAAGTAGTTTTGCTGATCGCTCCGGTAGAAGTTTTATCAAAGCGGATTAAAAATGATCCAAACCGGCCGCCTTTAACTAGGTTACAGTCATCAGTTGAAGAGATTCGCGAGGTTTGGAACAGGAGAAAAGAACGGTATTACGCTGTTGCTGATTTAGTAGTTGATACGGCTGATGGAGATGCGGAGAGAGCGGCGAGGGAGATAATAGAAAAGCTGGGGATATAAAATTTCTAATTTCTAATAATTTTGCTTATGGCGTTTAAAAATTTAAAATTAAAAATTGATTAAAAATTAAGAAATAAAAATTAAAAATTTTTTATGATAATTCTTGTTATCAACGGCCCCAACCTTAATATGCTTGGTCAGCGTGACAAAGAACATTACGGCGAAAAGACCCTTGACGAAATCAAGCAGATGCTCCAAAATAGAGTGAATGAATTAGATATTTCAGTTAAGTTAAAGTTTTTTCAGTCAAATTGCGAAGGCGCTTTAATTGATTTTATTCAGCAAAATCGAGAATCAGACGGTCTGATTATCAATCCCGGCGCGCTTAGTCATTACAGTTACGCTTTAGCAGACGCTTTGCGCGATTTTCCCGGCAGAAAAGCAGAAGTCCATCTGTCAGATATTAGCAGGCGGGAGGATTGGCGCGCTAAATCCGTAACAGCAGAGGCATGCGATAGAATTATTATGGGGAAGAAAGAGAAAGGTTATTTGGAGGCTTTGGAGTGGATGGTCAAGAGCATAAAGTGAGAATATTAAAACGCGAAGCATGATAATTACCCCACAAACAAAATTTTGCGGACTTATAGGTTATCCGATAGATCACTCGCTGTCTCCGGCAATTCACAACGCCGCGGCGCAGTTTTATAAAATCAATGCTGTATTTTTGGCTTTTCCAACAACTGACGCCAAATCAGCAATCGCGGCAATGAAGGCGCTTGGTATTTTAGAATATAGTATTACGATGCCGCTTAAAGAAAAGGTTATTCCGTATTTAGACGAGATAGAGCCGCAAGCTAAAGAATTAGGGAATGCCAATACAATCATAAATAGAGATGGCAAACTTTATGGTTATAATACAGATATAGATGGCGTTAGATTATCATTAAAAGGACTGCGGATAAAGAATAAACCAGTAATTCTTTTGGGTGCCGGAGGGGTCGCAAAAACAGTCGCTTATGTAATACATAAAGCAGGCGGACAACTGCATATTTTGAATAGAGACTTAATTTTGGCGCGTAAATTGGCTAAATTATATCAAGCAAAGTATAATGATTTGCAAGACATAGGGCATAAGGTAAGAGATATTAATCCATACTTAATTATCAATGCCACGCCGGTTGGCATGGGAGAATTAAAGAATCAATCTTTAGTGCCGAGGACGGCTTTGTACTCAAAAATGGTCGTTTTTGATTTAATTTATAACCCAAGAGAAACTAAATTATTAAAAGATGCCAAAATGCGTGGGTGCCGTGTTATAAGCGGACGAACTATGTTTTTAGGCCAAGGCGCGCGGCAATTTGAATTGTGGAGCCGGAAGCCTGCGCCTTGGAAAATCATAGAGCATGCTTTTGACATCAACATTCTAAAGAAATAAAATGAAGAAAAGTACAAAATTTAAAGCAATGTTAGTGGAGGATGATTTAACTTTAGCTCGAATTTATAAGACCAAATTGACAAAAAGCGGATTTGACGTACTGCATGTTTGTAACGGCAAAGAATGTTTAGAAAAAGCAAGCGAATTTAAACCGGATATTATTTTGTTAGATGTTATTATCCCCAGACTTGACGGCTTCGCTGTCTTGCAAGAATTAAAAAGCAACTCGCGAACTCGAAAGATACCAGTAATTATGCTGACTAATTTGGCTCAAAACGAAGATATGGAAAAAGGCAAGAAATTAGGAGCTTGCAATTATTTGGTTAAATCTAATCTTACGCCGGCAGAACTAATAAAGAAAGTGGAGGCTGTATTAAAATCATAAAATCCGCCGATTCGGCGGGAAACAAACTATGGAAAGAACATTAATTATAATAAAACCTGATGCTTTGCAAAGAAATTTAGTCGGCGAGATTATTGGCCGTTTTGAGCGTAAGGGTTTAAAGGTGATCGGCTGTAAAATGATGAGTTTGGATGATGCTATTTTAACCGAGCATTATATGCATCATAAAGATAAGCCCTTTTTTAGTGATTTAAAGGATTATATGAAGCATTCGCCGGTTATGGCAATGGTTTGGCAAGGCGAAGGAGCAATACAAGCGATTCGTTTAATCGCAGGCGCGACTAGAGGAATTGAAGCTGACGCCGGTACCATTCGTGGCGATTTAGCTATGACTAATCGCAATTTGATTCATGCTTCTGATTCAAAAGAGGCGGCCGAAGAGGAGATATATAGATTCTTTAATGAAGATGAACTGTTTGAGTATAAGAAGCTGGATGAAAGCATGATTTATGAGTAAGATACAGATTCTCGCGACTTTAAAAGTTCCGGCTGCCGTAGGACCTTATTCCCAGGCAGTTAAAGCCGGCGGTTTTGCATTTTGTTCCGGCCAGATACCGCTCACATCTCAAGGAGAATTAATCGCTGGCGATATTAAAGCGCAGACGCGTCAAGTTCTTAAAAATTTGCAAGCTGTATTAAAGGCGGCAGGCTCGTCTCTTGCGAATGTCGTTAAGACTACCGTGTATTTATCTGATATTCAAAATTTTGCAGAGTTTAATCAAGCGTATGCGGAATTTTTTAAAAATAATTACCCCGCTCGCTCTGTTTGCGAATCACCGCATCTGCCAAAAGGAGTGATGGTGGAAATTGAGGCAGTGGCGTATCAAATTTAAAATTTATGTCAAGCCGGTTTAAAAAATTAATTTTTTGCTCATTGATCATTGCCAGTTGTTTATTATTCAATATTTTTTCAATTAATGCGCAAAGCGCCTGCCCTGCGGATTTAAACGAGGAGGAATGTCAAAATTACAAGCAAGGCGCGGTTGCGGCAGGCAGAATAGAGCCTCTAATAGCTTCTGCCGGCGGAGACAGAACTGTTTTAATTGGAAAAGAAATATTATTTTCAGCTCACGACAGTCGCATTCCAAGTTATTTTGATAAAGAAGAGATTGAATATTGGTGGAATTTTGGCGATATGTCCGCGCTTGAACGCGGCGAGGAGGTAAAACATATCTATGATCAGACTGGAAATTATCAAGTAAAATTGGAGATTAGAACTCCAGAGGAATCAGTTGAAGATAGAGCGCTATTAAAAGCGGTTGATAGAGCCTTATTTTTGATAGTCGGCGAAGATCAAAATGTGTTTTCCCGAACTAATGTTCTTAATCAAGCGGAAAGGATGGGATTTTTAGTGCATATAGTCGCAATCAAGGAAGAGGGTCATAATTTTGTAATTGAAGATCAGTTAGTAAATACTTTATTAGAAAGGATTGAAGATATTAGGGAATCAAATTTAATTATTGGCTGGACCAAGAACAGCATAGAAGTAAACGGTTTGCTACGATTAGAGCATCGTTTGGAAGATAAATCAGTTTTTGCGGATAAAAGTTTAGTAATTGCCTCAGATAGTCTTGGTTTGATTTCCCGTCGAGTTCAGCCCATTTATGATACATTACTGCCTAAAAATGTGCTGTTGGTTCAGCCGGAATTAGTAGAAAAAGTAATAGAAGGCGAAAGCAAGAATCAATTAATTAAAGAAGTACAATCAGAAGGCAGTGGTTTTATTCTATTGGGCGTGCATTCGCGGCGCAATTTTGGCAAGGTTACTTTCTATAATTTTTTGTCTCATTTTATTAATTCTTTAATAAATCGCGGAGTCTCAATCAATACCATATTAT
>JBBTVS010000104.1:0-3673 GCA_038078695.1 Patescibacteria group bacterium | reverse complement strand
AGAAATTCTTTAGATGTTTCAGAAAAAAAATCTGACTCCAAAGTGAGCCAATAAATTCCTTCTAAAAGACCGTCTTCTTCTGGCATGCCACTGGGGCTGACAAAACCTCTTTTTCTTTTTCTTTTTACGGCATTTATAACATCTTGATCGCAACCTTGAGCGGTAATGGCGTATACTTCTGGTAAAAAGGCGGGAATATCATTCTTACCATCACCACCCATAGCTATTCTAATTTTATAAATTTCATTAGTCTCACTATCACTATCCTTTGCTTTATCGGGTATTAAAATAGTTCTGATAATTTCAGGTAATTTAGCTTTATCAATAGATTCTCCGTTTTGAGGATTTTTTCTAATAACATCAATAGCTCCATCATTATGAGCTAAAATAGTTAGACAATTTTCTAAATGATTTTCTTTAATTTGTTGATTAAGATATTCAATTATCTCCGCTTGATTAGTATTTGACTTGAAGCGAGCAAACCTTTTTCCTAATGTTTGAAGTTTTTCATGATTAAGCGAAGTTTCGGCTAATCTATCCTCGTTTGTAATATTGAGAGAGGCCTCGGTAAACAAAGTTAAAACGCCTTCTGATTTTTCAGGCTCAACGACAACTGCCGCTACTTGATCATTGCTTTTTAAAAATTTAATCACAGTAAGACCTTCCTGATTTTTTTGCAAACAAAGCAAATCGCGTAATTTTTTAACGGCTTCAATAGTTTCCGAAGGACCAAATATCTGCAATTCTGAATTAAGATCTTTTTTATATATCCCGCCGTTTTCAGCAATAATTATACCTTGCAACTTATTTTCTTTTAGTATATTTTCCGCGTAAGAAACAGATTTGCCAGTCACTAAAGCTATTTTCACATCAGGTAATTTTTCTATTTCACGGAGAACAGCCGCTACTTTATCATTAGTAATTTTGGGTTCATTAGCTTTGGTTATTGTACCATCGATATCTAAAGCAATGATTGTAGTATGAAATTGAGATATATTTTTGATTTATTTTTTTGAACTCATAGCGAGTAAGTCTAAAATTAGCCTTACTAATACTTTTTCGCCAAATAATCGTTGGTGAGACATCATAGCGAAAAATCTTTAACTAAAGTCTATTTTGACTGATACTCGCTATTAGTTCTTTAATAAAAATTTTTTAACCAACCCCTCTCCTTCCTCTAAACTGTTTTTGACTTTCTCTCTCTCATCACAATCAACAATTAAGCGCAAGGTATTGATCTCGGTTTTGGATTGGCGCAGCCAGAGGAAGGAATTTTTGTCAATGATGATTTTTAAGCCGCCGTTTTTGCCGTGAGTTTTTTTAATTTTAAAACCTTTGGTTTTATAATAAGCTTCTACTCTATTTTTAATCTTGATTGATTGGGCTGGCGTACAAGTCAATTTGACTCTTTGCGAATAATAGCGCGGATACGTCTCTAAAATCTCTGCTAATGATTGCCCGCGCTGCGCCATCATTTTCAAAATTAAAACAATTGTCATAATGCCATCCCGGCATTTGATCGGAGGAATAATCACACCGCCATTAGAGCCTTCGCCGCCGATTAAACTTTTATACTTTTCCACTTTTTCAACCACTGACATCTCGCCAGTCTCTGCTTCTTTAATTTTAGCTTGATATTTTTTAACAACATCGCGGACCAAGCAGGAAGTAGCGTCATTGGCAACAACAATTTGACCATGCGTACAGGCTAAAATCGCCTCGCAAGCTAAAGCTAAAACATAATTGCCAGATACCACGGTTGAGCCCATGTCTCTGACAAAGTAAGAATTCGGCGGCAAGACTAACTCCACTCTGTCAGCGTCGCAATCAAACCCGCAAGCAAAAGAAAAATGCCCTGAATGTAATTTTGGAGCTAAATAAGTCAAAGATTCTTGATTTGGCTCAACCAAACGGTTAAATTTGCCTAATTCGTTATTGATAATTTTCGCCTCTACTCCTAACTTTTTAAATAATTTTGACAACACTGCAATCGCCGAGCCGCCGTTTGGGTCAGCTAAAACTTTAAATTTGGCTTTTTTGATTTGGCTGATGTTTTGAGCTCCAAGACGGCACAAAATAAAGTTAATATAATTATTTACAGCCGCTTGATGACAATTGACGATTGTTGTCTTTTGTTTTGTAAAGGTTAGCTCTTTTAAGGGATTACAAATCTGATGAGCCTGCTTGATCAGCAGTTCGCTTTGTTTGACATTCAACAACGCCCCGTCTTCTTTTAAAAATTTCCATCCGTTATATTCCGGCTCATTATGCGAAGCAGTAATATACGCGCCGCCTTGGGCTTTAAATCTTATAACCGCATATTCGCATACCTGCACCGGCACTGTGCTAACATCAATAATTTTTTTAACGCCGCATTGTGAAAAAGCCTTGATAAAAGCCTTTTTTAATACTGGAGTTGACAGCCTAGAGTCGCCGCCAATCACTAAACAATCCCTTTGTTTGAATAATCGAAAATAAGCCAAAACATACTTTTGAACCAATTGCTCATTGATGCTTTGATTATAGATGCCGCGAATGCCGGAGACTGACTCGATTAAATACTGGCTGCTCTCTTGTTTTAACATAATAACATTAACCTTCTATTGCGCCAGCATTGCATCAATCGCTTCTTTAAAAGCTTCTATAGGATATGCGCCTGCCAAAGGAGTTTTTTGATCATCTGGTCCTAAAATTATATTTAATGGCGTGCCTACGCGCGGATCAACAGATTGCGCAGTGATAAGAGAATCTTGCGCCGCGGCTTGAATTTTATCAGCATATTTTCCGCTGTCCAAACACTCTTGGAATTTATCTTTGTCCAAGCCTATTGCGACAGCCGCATCAGCCAAAGTCTCTAAACTAACATTGCCTTCAGAAATTTTATCAGCCAAAGCCCAAAAACCGTCTTCTCCATTTAACTCGGCTGCGCATTCAGCGCCCTCTGCCATCTTTGGGGCGGTAGGGTGCAGGGACGGAAGAGGAAAATGACGGTAAACCCAAGCTATTTTGTCTCCATAATCTTCTTTTAATTGCTTCATCGTGGCATGATGCCTTTGGCAAAACGGGCACAGTAAATCAGAATATTCAACTATTTTAACTGGCGCGTCTATGGTCCCGCGAATATGATCTTCTTTGGTTATATCTTTTAAAACAATCTCTTTAGGCTCTTCTTGTGCTTGATTTGGCTGTTGGTCGCCTGCTGTATCATCTATTTTTATTTTCCCCCCTCTAGCTAAAAGTACGATAAACCCTATTAAACTGACTATTGCCACAGCGCTGACCAAGCCTAAAACGAACATCAATTTAGGAGAGGTTTTTGGCTGCGAAGTATTTTGTTGATCAGACATAATAGAAGAAGTGTAAAGCTAAAAGCGAAAAGCGAAAAGTAAAAAATGAAAATTATTTTCAGCCTTTCAACTTTGAAACTTTATATGTTAATTGAAGTCTTTTTAATATATCAAAAACACAAAGATTGATCAATAGATAAAAATATGTTAAATTAATAAAAATAACGCGTTAGAAATTCAATGATTTAGGCCCGGGTGGCGGAATTGGTATACGCGCTAGACTTAAAATCTAGTGGTCGCAAGACCTTGCGGGTTCGAGTCCCGCCTCGGGCACCATTCGCACTTTAGCCCCCATAGCTCAATTGGCAGAGCAGTTGCCTCTTAAG
>JBBTVS010000103.1:0-11914 GCA_038078695.1 Patescibacteria group bacterium | reverse complement strand
TGGAGCTGGAAATGTTGCTTAAATAAAATTTAGTCAAACTTTTTAGGGCCGCTATTTTTCTAATTCTATATCTTTTAATCAAGTCCTTATTTAAAATATCATCAAAATACCTTAACAAGACCTCCTCTTTGTTGTTGGATAAAACGACCTCCGGAAAACCGCCATACTTAAAATATTCGCTGAACAATCTTTTAATCTCTATTTGCTTGCCAATTAAATCTAATTTGTTTTTAACGGTAAATTGCTTAAAACTCAAAAATTCCTTAAAAGACAGCGGCGAAACCTCCACATCCAAATGCCGACCGGTAAGCAAGGTGGCTAATTCTTGGCTCAATAATTTAGCGTTAGAGCCAGATATAATTAAATGCGCCTTGCCCAATTCATGTATAGTTCTGACCCATTTTTCCCAGCCCTCTACCTCTTGGATTTCATCAAGAAAAAGATATGGGCTGGCTTTAGGATTTAATGCTTCCAGATAAATCTCATAAATATCTTGCAGGGTATCAAGGCCAAGCTTCGGCAATCTTGGGTCTTCAAAGTTTATCATTAAAGTTTCTTGCGCAGGAACGCCGCTATGCGTCAATTCTTTTATCACTTGGCGCATTATAAATGACTTGCCGCTTCGGCGAGCGCCGGCAATAATTAAAATTTGCCTTTCGCGTAAAAAACTTTTTGCCTTAGTCAGATAATCGTCTCTTCTTATGCCGACAGGCAAACTGTGCTGCCAAAAATTCCAATCATTTAAGACAGCTAAAATTTCATTTTTGTCTATTTTTTTACTCATAGTAGATACAATCTTCTATTTTTCTCTATTATAATTGAATTATCAAAGGTTTGTCAAGGCAATAACTCACCTCACCTGTCCTATGCCTTTAATCACCCACTTATAAGTCGCCAATTCGGACGCGCTCATCGGCCCTCTGGCGTGCATTTTTTGCGTTGAAATACCGATTTCCCCGCCCATCCCAAATTCCGATCCGTCGGTAAAACGAGTAGACGCATTATGATAGACGCAAGCCGCGTCAACTTCGCTTAAAAATCTTTGGGCATTTTGACTGGTTTCAGTCACAATCGCTTCTGAATGCTTTGTAGAATATTTTCTGACATGAGCCAGCGCCTCGTCAATATCTTCTACTGTTTTGATTGCCATTTTTAATGACAAAAACTCGCGGCCAAAATCCGTCTTTTGAACTCTTTGCAAATAAGGATATTTTGACTGTCTTAAAATTTTATGACTGATTGAATCGGCAAAAATTTCTACTTGGCTTTCAGCTAATTTTTGACCCAAAATCGGCAGAAACCTGTCAGCTATTTTATGACAAACAATTAAAGTGTCCAGCGCGTTGCACGCTGATGGACGCGAGGTTTTGCCGTTGTAAATAATATTGACAGCCATCTCTAAATTAGCTGAATCATCAACATAAGTATGGCAAACTCCAGCGCCTGTCTCTATCATCGGTATTTTAGTGTTTTCTTGAACAAATTTGATTAAGCCGGTTCCGCCGCGCGGAATAATCAAGTCAATATAATCTTTAGCTGACAAAAGATGTCTGACTAAATAGCGGTCTTTTGGATTAATGTTTAAAATTAAATCTTGAGAAAAGCCCGCTTTTTTAATCGCTTGCTTAATCAATCTTACTAAAATTTGATTAGTAGCCCAAGCGTCAACCCCGCCTTTTAAAACTATTGCATTGCCGGATTTTAAACACAGACCAACAACATCAACCGTAACATTTGGCCTGGATTCATAAATAACGGCAATCACCCCAAAAGGAACGGAGATTTTTTTAAGCTTCAAACGGTTCTTTAATGTCCTCTGTTCTAAAATCTGATTTACAGGGTCAGGCAGTTTGGTCATTGTCTTAATGTCATTGATTATATTCTTTAATCGCTCTTTAGTTAAAAGCAAACGGTCGCACAAAGGATTTGTTCTTTCTATTTTTTCTATATCTCTCTGATTGACTCTTAAAATCTCTGCCTGATTCTGCTCTAAAATTTTGGCTATTTCTAATAGAGCACGATTTCTTTGATGAACTGTTGACAGCGACAGCTCTTGATTGGCTTTTTTAGTTCGCGCCAATTTTTTGATTAAATCCTGTTTGGTCATGATCTTTTTTAAATTCCAGACTGCGCATAAACGCGGCTTGCAAAGCGTCTTTAAAAATTTCTGACAATTGACGCTTTTCAAAAACCTGTAAAGCCGCGGCTGTGGTGCCGGCTTTGGAAGTTACCTGCTCTCGCAAAATTTTAGGATCAAGCTTTAATTCTCTTTGCAAGTTCACCGCTCCTCGTATCGTTTCTATAACTAATTGACGCGAGAGCGCTTTTGACAATCCTAAATTATGCGCCGCCTCTGTCATCAACTCTTGAAACAGAAACACATAAGCAGGACCGGAACCTGAAATCGCTGTGGCTAAATCTATCATTTTTTCTTGACTGACTTCTATTTCAATGCCTAAACTTTGTAAAATTTTTCTTGCTTGATCTTTTTGTTTTTGGCTAACTTGACTTGACCGTTTCCAAACTGTTATTCCCTGCCCTATTTTTGACGGCAAGTTAGGCATTGCCCGCACTACAGCGCTGACCCCCAATAACTTGCGAATCCTCTTGACATCAATGCCTGCCATAATTGACAAAACCAGAAGCGGCTTCTTTGCTTGAGTGAACTCTCTAATCTCATCAGCTAAATTTGTAAAATCCTGCGGTTTAACCGCTAAAATTAAAATCTGACTTTGATTCACTAACAACTTCTTATCATCAGAGCGCCTATTAATCAAAATTTGGTTTTTATTCACGGTCTTGCTTTTAAGCAAACGATCAATAAAAATTTGGCCCATCACGCCTGCGCCTATTATTCCTATTTTTAATTTTAAATTTTTTAACCTCATTTTAATAAAGTTAAATTATCTATATGAACTACCTCTTTAGAAAACGCCTTTCTGATTGCTTTTTTATCCCTTAAACCGACAAGCTCCATCAACTCTTTAGAGTTATAATTGACTATTCCAAAAGCAAAAATTTCATTTTCGCTATCCGCAATATTGACAAAATCGCCTTTGTCAAAATTTCCTTTAATTTTGCGAACTCCTACGGCTAATAAACTATTTTTATTTTCCAAAGCCGCTCTGGCGCCTTGATCTACAATAATTTTGCCTTGCGAAATTGTGCCGATTAAAAGCCACTTTTTCCTTTCCGACAGCTCGCTCTTTTGCGACAGAAACCGAGTTCCTATTGTTTGACTTTCTATCAATAACCTGCTGATATTATCTGGCTTTGAGCCATTGATTATATAAACTTCTATTCCGCAGGTGGTTGCGAGTTTTGCGCCTTTAAGTTTGGAAAGCATACCGCCACGGCCTAAAGACGATGTCTTTTGGGAGCACATTTTTTGAATCTCTAAATCCACGCTTTTTACTTCTTTGATAATTTTGGCGCTCTTATCAATTTTAGGATCAGCTGAATAAAGCCCGTCCAAATCGGTTAAAAAAACCAATTTTTGAGCGTTAGATATTACGGCAATCATTGCCGCCAAAGAATCATTATCTCCAAAAGTATCTTTTAAAACTGTCGGGTCATTTTCATTAATAACAGCAATTATATTATTATCAAGTAATTCCTGCAAAGTTTTTTTAAGATGTTCGTATCTCTCCCGGTTTTTAAAACTGTTTGGCGACAATAAAATTTGAGCGATTTTAATATTATTCTTGCTAAAAAATTCCGTATAATATCGCATCAACATAGGCTGGCCAATCGCCGCGGCTGTTGATCTTGATATTTTTGTTTTTGATAGAACGGCTTGACCTACTGCCACCGCTCCAGAAGTGATAATAACTATTTTATAATCTTGCTCGTACAGTTTGGAAATTTCTTTGACTAAATTCTGCATCAAGTCCAAATCTAAGGCATCTTTATTGCCTAACAAAACATTGGTGCCGATTTTAAAAACAACTGTCATAAATTAGCTTTTTGTGATTATAATAATGGAATATAGCTATTAAATCAAGCCAGAGCGCAGTTTATCCTCGGCCTTTCTCTTGAGTTGCTCAAGAAGTGAATCACTTTGGCGATTAGTAATATCGCGGGCTATCACTACCCCTATTTTAAGATCAGGGTATTTTTCTTGAATTGTTTCTGCGATCTTTAACTTCATAATTTTTTTCCTCCTAAATTATAATGCTTGAAAAATTATCTTCTATTTTAGTCTAGTCCAAGCATCTTGTAAACTCTGGTAATTAAATCTTCTTCCAAAAAAGATTCTCTTTCGATCTCACTCTCCCATCTTTGCTTACAATTACATTGCAAAGATAAAAGAGGTTTAATCCGCACTGAGATAACCAAACTGTCAAGTCCCGAAAGCTTTCTGGGTCAAGCCAAAATTAAAAAACCCGTCTGTTTAGACGGGCACAATTACAAATGTAAATATTTTGCCTAATAATTTTGATTTTGTCCGCCGAATCGGCGAATTGAATTTATTTCGGCGCCTCAAACCAAAATATACTGCCTTTATTCACGCCTTCGCTTTGAACTCCGATTTAGTTTTTAAAGGCGATCTATCTCACAATAGCGCTGGCGAGATAAAACCGTTTTGATTGACAAAATGTTTAGAAACAACATAGTAGTTATTTATACCAAGTTTAGTTGACAACTTCTTAAGTTTAGAAAAATCTCTGCCAATTCCTCTTAGCTTTACTTCAAAGCCGTATGTTTTATCTAAAATTGCGTCCACTTCAGCAGTATTGCGTTTATTGTAAAAATTAAGATCGCCATATTTAGCCAATTGGTTAATTACCGCATTCTCAAAAAGCTGGGCATCATTGACATTGCCGATTATCTTTAGAAGTCCAGTATCGTTAAAATAAACTTTTTTCCCGCCAGCAACAGCACGATCAATGCTCTTGGTATATTTAGGGAGCAGTTTAATAATAAAAGTGCCCTGCAAAAATTCTAAATACTGATATACTTTGGGTCGGCTAACGCCAAGTTCGCTTGCAAGTTTTGAGACATCAAGCATTGATCCAATTCTGGGCACCAAAAGCAGAAGCAGATCCCGAAGTTCTTGCATATCTTTATAATCCGAAAGTATTTTAAGGTCCTTTTCAAAAAAGGAAGCAAATATATTTTTTAAAATCTGCTGTTTTGTTTCCTTGTCCTTTTCCAGCACAACTGCCGGAAAACCGCCGTATCGCAAAAAAATATCATAATCCGCTTCAAATTTTTTATGATAAAAAATGCTATTTTGTTTAATAGCGTCAATTATATTGCGACCGTGAGCTTCTTTTAGGGGAATCTTCTCTTGAAAATACAAAAATTCCCTAAAACTCAAAGGCCCTAACTGAAAGAGAAATTTTCTGCCGCTTAGAGATTCTGGAAAAAGATTTCTCAAATAATAGTTTGATGAGCCTGTAACAATAAATTTAATCTGATAATGATCAATTAGGTATTTAATAATTTTAGTAATCTCTGGAAATATCTGAATTTCATCAATAAACACAAATAATCGCTCATTCTTTCCCTTGGCTGTCATGCTTTCCAATCTATGATAAATATTGTTATAATCAATATCTTCAAAATGTTTTACATCCAATGGATTTTCAAAATCAAACCAAAGTTTTGGCTTGCTTACCAAATGATCATATATATGGCGCAAGAGAGTAGTTTTCCCCACTTGCCTCATCCCTGTTATGATTAAAGCTTCTTTTCTTTCTAAATGTTTAACTAAGTTATAAAATAATATTCTTTTTGTCATATAACGATTACAAATAAGCAATTATATGTAATTATAATATTACACTAATAATTTTTGTCAAGACTTACCCCTCCCCCTTCGGCGCTTTAAACCAAAAAGCGCTTCCTCAAATTACCTTATAATCTCCGACTCAAAATATTTTTCCTGAAAAATTGTTTTAAAATCGAGACAATCTCCTCTATTTTGTCATATTTGATAATTAAATCAGCAATGCCACGCGAGGTGTCTTTAATTTTAGTGCCTTTTTTCATAATCAAAATAATCTTTTTGCTCAAAGCATAAGCTATACCAGCTTCAATTGCTCTGCCAGTTGGCTTGTCAGTCATATCAATTATCAACGCGTCTGATTTATGAATTTCTTGTTTTGTTCTTTGCATTAATTTTTTAGGATCATCAAAAATTTTTTGATAATCTTCTACATTGCGAATAAAACAAAAATCTTTTAGGCCTGCTTGTCTAATTAGCGAACAAAAATATTCTATTTCTGATTTATTTTCTCCTCCTTTAAATTTGGCTGTAATAAATACGCGCATAAAGTAAAGAACCTCCGTTATCAATCAATTAAATTTGTTGATAATGGATAAAAACTCTTGGGCTCTTTGCTCGTTAATCAAAAACTGATCATCAAGAAAATGAAATTCTCGATGCCCAGCCTTGAACCCGCCCATCATCTCCTTCATCACTTTCCACATCGGCTCAAAACGCACAATTCGGTTGCACAAAATCGGAGAAGCGCAAAATGCACAATTGTGCGGGCAACCACGAGAAGTGATTAAATTAAATCGCGGAAACTCTTCGAAAAACTTTCTGTTAATCACAGGCGTTGAAGCAAGATCAAGCAGAGGCGGACGAGAATTCACCATTATTAACCCATGCTTATCTTTAAAAGCAACCCCTGCAATCTCCTCAAACGGTACTCCGCGCAATATTTCGTCAAGCACCATTTCTCCTTCGCTGTGTATAAGAGCGTGCGGTTAACAACTTTTTGCAAAGGTCGCTATTTTGAGCCAAATTCTGAATTTCGTCAAAAAATCAGCTTTTGTTAAAATGGCTTAAAATAAAGCAATTTAATTTTCTTGTTAAGGTCTGGTGAGTAGTTACAAAATTAAAAAAATCCGCCTATTTAAGACGGGCGCAATTAAAAATTTCTAAGCGCTTTGTTTTGTTTGACAGTTAAACCGCGAACTGAAACACTTTAACTTGCTTGTGCAGTTGATCGGCCAACAAATCCTCTTGCACTTCTAAATCATACTTTGACTGCAAATTAAGCCAAAATTGAGCCGAGGTGCCAAAAAAACGAGCTAACCGCAGTGCCGTGTCTGCGGTAATTGCCCTGGTCTTATGAACAATTTCGTTAATTCTTCTAGGCGGCACATTGATATCTTTAGATAAACGATATTGCGTAAGTTTTAAAGGTTTTAAAAACTCTTCCGCTAAAATTTCGCCAGGATGAATAGGTTGTATTTTTTTATTAAACATAATTTTAATTTTTAATGATAATTAACAATCTCTATATCGTAAGCATCTTTATGCCGCCAAATAAAACATATCCTCCACTTTTTGTTAATTCTAATGCTGTATTGTCCTTTTCGGTCCCCAACTAATTTCTCAAGATGATTGGAAGGAGGCACGCGCAAATCGTTAATTTCTGCGGCGGCATCAACCAGCCATAGCTTTCTCATAGCTTTCTTTTGGATCCTTCTTGAAAATTTTCGCGAGTATTCTCTGTCAAATATTTTCTCTGTCTCTTTGCATTTAAAACTCTTAATCATAAATTCATTCTATTTAGAATAATAACGCGGGACGATAATAATGTCAAGCCTTCGGCACTTCAAACCAAAAAGCGCTTCCTCAAATTACCTTATAATCTCTGACTCAAAGTATTTTTCCTGAAAATATGTCTGATCCTTAATGTTTTTATCAGTCAAATTCTTTCCATCTGGAACAACTACTAATTTATCATCATTATCATTTAGCCGATGTATAATGGCAATTACTACTCCCTTAAATTCTTTTATTGGCTTATCAACGGCTAAAACATAAGCATCAATTTCCTCGCCATCAGGCGCTTTAGTGTTGGGAATAAACCCATAGTTAGCTAAATATCGAAATTTATGTTCTGGATGTAGTGAATTTATTGGTCTGTCAATTATAACATCCGCAATCTTGTTAAGATATTGTAAATATAATTGACGGCAAGTTTGGTTTTTTTTAGTTGTTGGCATATTTTTAAATACTCAACTTTTATTTGAGAACACAATCTAAAATCCTTAATTAAGAATAACATCTAATCATGGTTTTATCAACTTAATATTTTGTAAATAATACTAGACTAAAAAAACAGAGGACTAATTTGTAGCGTACAAACCACTACATTTAGTCCTCAAATTAGCTCGTAACATTACACAGACATGTTATCTAAAAACTCCTGCCAAAAATTCCGGGTAGCTGTGTCTAAACAAACACAGTCGTGCTGACCGCGAAAATTAAGCTCCTTGGCCAGCTGATATTCTGGCAAACCTCCTTCAAAAAGAAGCTCCTCCTGATCAAAGATGCGCGAACAAGTGTACCACCTGCCTGCAAAATCCACAAACAGAACTTCTTTACATTCACTTCTGACAAAGCACAGGTCGCTGAGTTGTGCAAACTCCGCCTCTCGTACACGCCATGGGAGTAGCGGAGTAATACGTTTAATGAATTCCGCATATTCTGCGCCAGTAATAAACATATCACTGGCACTAGCCGATCCCATATAGCAAGGCGCGAAAGCCTGACGAATATTGTCAGGAAAACGTATTTTCAACTCTTCAGCAATCTCCTGTTCGCGACCAAGTGTTTGTTTGGTAACAACACTTGTCATTTTATAACGCAGGCCACTATTAACGACAAGCTGGACACCACGAAGAATCTCAGGAGTTGCTGCCCGTCCACTAAGCCAAACACGACGATTGTTTAACTCAAGAGGGAAGTCCAAAGAAAGTCCGACCTCAAAATTGAGTATACGAAAAATCTCTATCCACTCATGATCAACTGCAACCGCGTTGGTTTGACCAACATGACGGATAACAATTCCTGCATCTGCGAAAGACCGAGTCATTTTGGCAACCATACGAAAATACTTCTTTCCAGCCAACAAAAACTCTCCGCCGCACCAAAAAACTTTAATATTACCATAATAGGGTGCGACTCTTTCTATTGTTGACTGAAACACCTCGATATCAGGTGGCTGGCCACTATGACCATTATCGAGGTAGAAACAATACTGACAACGGAGGTTACAACGGTACTCCACCGGATATAACATAACCGCCATTTCCCCCTTATTTCCTTGACTCATTTTGTACCTCCATGATGAAATTTCTTCATGAATTCCCGAACTGTTTCTCTATTAAATCTACAATCGTATTGTCCGAGAAATGCTTCTTGCTTGCGTTTACGAAATTCGTTAATGTCAAATTCCGATGGCGAATTCCAAAGAAACATTCCTGCTTCTAACTGGTCATATGGAGCGCTATATCCAGCACACAAATATACCTTGCCTGAAGCTTCTACAAAAACGAAGCCTTCGCACTCATAGCGCACCGGACAAAGGTATTCTGATCCTTGAAAATCAATCTCTTTCAAACGCTTTCCTAACTTTTCAGAAACTTTTCTAAGGAACTGGAGATATTCATCAACATCAACTTGAAGTTCATCCTGATGAGATCCGTCAAAACAGGCGGTAAGAGACAATCGTTTTGCGTCGTTAAACATGGCGGCCTGCTTGACGATTTCATCAATCCTTTGTAAAGCTGACGTGGTTACGACAGATGTAATTTTGTAGACTAAACTGCGTTCTCTCAACATGTCAACAACACCAAGCAGGTGTTTGGCTGAAATATTGCGATATTCCTCAGTTAAAGCAAGAGGTAAATCTATTGACAAGCTTGTTTCAGCCTCCAGCTGTACAAAAACATCTACCCAAGCCTCATCCACAACTTTGCCATTGGTTAAAATACAATGGCGAACATTGTCGTGAGACGGTGATTGCTCCCAAATAGCAACTATCTTGCGAAAAAAATCAATTCCAGCCAGTGTACACTCTCCGCCGGAAATTAAAATACGGTAAGGTTCAAGTGCTGTCATACTTTCGAGAATTTGAGCGTAAATTTGCGGATTGGCCTGTTCTATTTGATACTGGTCATGAAAGTAGCAATACTTACACCGCAAATTACAGCCTGTTCCAACCGGCAAGTACATGACGGTATTTTCCGGGGCCGTCACTCCCCATTTTCTTTTTTGCATCTTCTGCCTCCATATTACAAATTTCTAATCTGAACCTCTCTGTTGGGACACACCGGAAAGTAACCTTCTGCAAGTAGCTCAGGAGAGATACGCAAACTTTCAGGTAATCGTCCTAAAACTCGTCCACATCTGCCGTCACAAACACCGTCACCATAACCAATAGCAAATGCTGGACAGCCACCCAAGCATTTATCCCAGCAGTCTTTTCCACCACCTTGCGGCAAATAAGCACCAGACAAAGTAGTTTCAATAGCTCTAATAGGATCCTCTTGGAGAATGTTCGCAACGGGCAATGCACAAACCCAGTTAGGACATGGAAACATATCTCCGTTCGTCATAATGCTCAGCCATCGCCGACGCTGCTCTAAAAAACATCCCGCAAACTCCGGCTTTTTAGAGAATGAAACTTGAGAATGAACCCAGCTCCATTCATCGCCGGTATAAAAAGTCTTTAGACTTTTCTGAAACTCCAGCCACTCGAACGGCGACAAGAATCTATTAAAATGCTCTCGCCCGCCAAGGACAAACTCGCCACCACTTGGTGTCGCGTGGAAAAAACAAACATTTGTAGGTTGAATGCCGTTCTCCAACAAAATCAACGGTACTAGGTGTGCTGTATCATAATTGATACGTGCTACCGCTGTGCCGATTCTTGGCTTTTTACCCACTGTCTGAATAGCTTGAAGCCATTTTATAGCATTGGGAAACACACTGCTCAACCCACGGGTACGAGCATGCGTTTCTTCTGGACCATCAAGTGAGACAAAAACAGCATCGACCAAATCAACTAACTGCGGCATAAACTTGACCGAAAAACCGCTTGTGAGTAGATGACAACGACCTCCACGGCCTTTAATATATTCAACCAACTCAACCAATCTTGGCCCCCACACTAACGGTTCACCGCCAAACAAGTGTATCTCCTCAATACCAGCGTCAAAGCATCGATCTACAATACGATGCACTTGTTCAACCTCCATTTGAAGCGCAGACCGCCGCTCGCTAGCTCTAAACACACAAAAAGGACAGTGTAAAGGACAATGATCCGTGATCGAAATATCGGCATGGATTGGCTTGAAAAGCAAATCATACCCATACCTTATAGCATCCCCTGGATCGCTAAACCGCTGCAACCTATTCTTAGCGTAAGGTCTGATAAATTCCACGGCTTTATCCACTGTTGCAGCAAACTGCTTTAAGTATCCCAATTCTCGCTGACCTCTTAAGCGTTCATAGCACACATCCACAGGAGTATCCAAAACAAAAATATTTAGACACCCCAAGATATTCGCTTTATCTTGTATGGCATGCAAAATCGTTTCTGGGGAAACTGTACACTCGAAAAAAGCATGATACGACAACAAAGAAAGAACACTTCTGTCCAAAAGGACTATATCATAACCTTCCTCCTGTAATCTGTTCATTTCTTCCCCGAGAAAACGAATATACGCTGTTATTTCGTGAGCATAGCGCGTTTTTCCTGATTTGTGATCGGGAAATTCAATTCTACCAGCCCACACTTTTACATCACCTTCGCCAACTTCAAGCTGTTTTTTCAGCTTATTAATTGCAGTTGTTTTTCCAGCACCTTCGATGCCTTCGAAACAAATGAAGCTTGTTCTGAATTTCATCTTTTTCTCTCCTTTTCTTTGTACTACTTTGGCTGGACGATCGTTGTGCATAAGTAACCCTCATGCACAAAATCGCCAATTCTTTGGAATTCAACATTAATATCCTCAAACTTGACTCCTGCTGTAACAGGACAATAGTCATCACGCTTGTTAATGCCGCCATTATGTAACGCAGCGCGCGTAACACAGCCTCCACGACAAGCTAACCAATAGGGACAGCTATCACATTCCGGCACTTGCCGCTCACGGAGAC
>JBBTVS010000102.1:0-1367 GCA_038078695.1 Patescibacteria group bacterium | reverse complement strand
ATAATAATATTTTACAGTAATAAAGGTTTTGGCTTTCAAAAGATGCAGAAAATTCCAATTCCACCAGCCATAAAATATAGTTTGATTATAGAGTAATCTCTCCAGGCGAATCCAGCCGATAACTGGCAAAACTGCAAGTAACACACCAAGAATAAATAGAGGATGTATCAGTTTTTTAAATTGAAGTGTTATGACCAGATATAAAAAAACAATGGCAAGGGGGAAAACTCCAAAAATATCCTTAGCAAATATCGCCAAACAAGTTGACAAACCGAACAAAAGATAGTACAGCCGATTTCGTCTTTGCGCGAGAATAAAAAAGAATAACGCTAAGGTTATAAAAAATGTAACTGGAAGGTCCATGCGGCACTCCTGGCTCAAGCGAATGATGTGATTGGTGATGAGAAAACTTATCACAGCAAAAAATCCCACCCAAACATTTTTGAGTAATTTACCAAAGAAAAAAATCGTAGCAGCCGCAGAAACTGCCGTAATCATAGAGAATAATTTGGCGGTAAAGGAGCTCACCCCCAACCACTTAAAAAATATGGCGGTTACCCAGATACATAAAGGGAAGTGATAATAAAACGGCCCTTCGTATACAGGGTCAAAGAATGCCAGCCATCGGTTGGTCCTGACAATCTCTTTGGCAGCAACCGCATAATTCAAGGAGTCAAAATCTAAGCCCCCCGGGACCCAGGAATAGGCAAATATAAAAACAAAGGCCATCCAAAGTGCGATGGCCAATAAACCCTTCGTTTTTTGTTCTGGCATATCTCTTATTCTCTTTGACTATTTAACTCAAGAGAAGACTCTTCTTTTACTAAATCCTTTTTTATATATTGATTTAATTTATCTTGCCAGCTTCTTATCCTGGCCTCTTCTTTCTGGTCTGCCTCAGCCTCAAGTTTATCTATTTTCTGCCTGTATTTAGGGTCTTTCTCGTATTTGTAATAGGAGTAAGCCATAAATGGCAATTTAAAAACTCCAAAAATTACATTGCCCATGAATTTAAAATAATCTAATAAATACATCTTGAAAGGACTGTCTATATAGCCCATCTTTCCATAATAGTATTTTACAACGGATTTTCTCCTATCGAACCTTTGTTTGGCCAACTTTAAATCTTGCGGTGCCTGTTCGTCTGGGCCCATGGTATACTCGGGGATTAAACGTTCGTTTCTCTTAACGACGTATCCTGCCCCGTATAATTTCGCAGAGGACTCAAACTTATAAGCCGCGCAGCCGGTCACAATAAATACAAGAATTATAACCAAACTAAAATATTTTATCATTTACGCTTCCTTTCTAAGGTAAAACAACTGCTGCTAACATACCTATTTTATTAACTACTTGTATAATTGCAA
>JBBTVS010000101.1:0-2681 GCA_038078695.1 Patescibacteria group bacterium | reverse complement strand
AAAAGCTTGTAGGACGGCATTCATCAATCGCCTCGAATTTACCTTGATTGTGATGTTTGGAATGCGTAACCTCTCGAACACGAAGACAATTATTTTTGCGATTTCCGCCTCGCAGATGAGGCTTTTGGAGCCGATAATGTCAATGTCGCACTGGTAGAACTCACGCAAGCGACCCTTTTGCGGTTTTTCCGCACGCCAAACACGCTGAATCTGATAACGTTTGAAGGGAATAGGTAAATCCGGATAATTGGCCGCGACAAAACGAGCGAACGGCACGGTCAAATCATACGGCAACGCAATGCTTCTGCCGCCGCGATCTTTGAAAGAATAAGTGAGCCGATCGCCTTCCTCACCGTATTTTCCTAAAATGGTTTCAGCGGGATTTAGGATAGGCGTTTCAATCGGAGAATACCCGAATTGCTCAAATGCTTTGCGGATAACTTCCATTACAGCATTACGCCGCATCATTTCCTGCGGAAGAAAATCGCGTGTCCCTCTAAGAATTGTTGGTTGAATCTTGTTCATAGTAATCATTGTTTGGTTAATAAAAATTAAAAAACCCGTTCATCTGAACGGGTGGCTAAAAATCTTAAGTGCTTGATTCTGTTATTTCATGCGGTCAAGCACAAGATTATAGCCACCCATCCCATGATGGAGCCAATGGGCCACACGGGTAACGGTGGCAGTGCTTGAACCGGTTTTTTTACTGATTTCCCGATAGGGAACGTTATTTTTTACCATTTTGGCAACTTGAAAACGCTCTACCATTGCTTTAATTTCAGATAGAGTGCACAGATCCCTAAAGAATGCCTTGCATTCCTTGGCTGACTTGAGCGATAAAATCGCTTCAAATAGTTTGGTTGCCTGCTTTGTAGTTAATTGTTTTTCCATAGCATTATTTTATCGTATTAAAACGATAGCACAAGTATACCAAGCGTGTCGATAGCTTGTCAACCCCTCGCTTGACTTAAATTTTTAAGTTTGCTTAAATAATATGTAAGATATGATTAAATTTAAAAAATTCAATAAAAATAAATTATTATTCATCGGTGTTTTTACGATTGCCGGTTTAATAGCTTTGCAGATTCCATTTACCCAGTTAGCCGGCTCAAAAGTTAATTTTACTTTATTTGATTTTTTTGGGCCGATCGCTGGCGGTTTCATCGGCGCGATCCCGGGGGTTATCGCCGTATTTTTGATGCAGTTTATTAACTTCTTGATTCATGGCGCCAATATAGTTGATGCTGGCACCATTATCAGATTTTTTCCAGCGCTTTTTGCGGTTTTTTATTTTAGCCGCAAGAGCAAATTTAATTTTGTAATTCCGGCGCTGGCAATTATTTTATTTAATCTTCATCCGATCGGACGCTCCGCATGGGTTTACTCTCTATTTTGGCTAATCCCTATCTTTTGTTTTTTTGTGCGAGAAAAGTTTTTGCTGGCAAGATCTTTAGGAGCCACTTTTACGGCTCATTCCGTAGGCGGCGTTTTATGGCTCTATGTCTTTAAGCTTCCCTCATCGGTTTGGATTTCTTTGATTCCAATAACCGCGATGGAGCGCCTGCTTTTTGGTTTGGGCATTGCCGCAATGTATGTTATATTTAATAATCTTCTATATTTTTTAACAGAGAAAAAGATCATCAGACTTCCATTTTTGATAGATAAAGGGTACATATTGACAAGAGATAAGCTTTTGGTTTATACTCAAAACAAACGCAATGAATCGCATAAACAATAAAATTTGGTTTAGATTTGTCTATTTGTTTAGCCGGCCATAGGATCGGATTGTTTTACTTTAATCTTCATATTTTTTTTAAAAACAAGCCGATCTGTAAGAGGTCGGCGTTTATTTTATAAATCGCGAATTTAGCGAATATTCGCAAGGCTCGTTTATTAAATTTGCTATATATTCGCGAATGTAATATGTTAAAAAAAGAACGTTTAAATAAAATCATTAAACTTCAAACGGGCCGCACAGTCATTATCCCAATGGATCATGGAGTAACAGACGGGACTATGTTAGGTTTAGTTGACATGGCTCAAACTTTAGAGAAAGTTAAACAGGGCGGAGCGGACGCTGTGGTTATCCACAAGGGGATTGTCAAGCAAAATAGCGAAGTTTTAGAAGGTTTACCTTACTTGATTCATATTTCCGGCTCTTCGTCTTTAGGCGTTCCTTTGCGTAAAGTTTTGGTGGCTGATGTCAAAGAATGCGCTGAACTCGGAGCGATCGGCGTCTCAATTCATATCAATTTAGGAAATAAATATGAACCATATATGATGGAGGATTTGGGCCGGATTGCCAGGGACTGCGAAAGAGAAAATATGCCTCTTTTGGCTATGATGTATGTGCGGAACCAAAAAGGCGGCGAGATTATTAACGACACATCAGTTAAATCAGTAGCTCACGCGGCGCGCTTGGCTTATGAGCTTGGAGCTGATATCGTCAAAGTCAATTATACCGGCGATCCAGAGGAATTTAGACAAGTTATAGAAGGCTGTAAAATTCCAGTAGTTATAGCAGGGGGATCAAAACAGGCATTTCAGGAGTTTATTGATATGATCAGATCGGCAATATCAGCAGGAGCTATCGGAGTTTCGTGCGGGCGGAATGTGTTTCAAGCAGAAGATGTGGCCGCCACTGTGCGGAAGGTGGCGGAGACAGTGCATGGTCAATAAAA
>JBBTVS010000100.1:0-1004 GCA_038078695.1 Patescibacteria group bacterium | reverse complement strand
TTCCTTTTTTCATTCCTTCTTCTCTCCCTTTTTCTTTTGCTGTTTCCATTACATCTCTGTCTGCCGCCATGTTAATCAAAAACTTTTCATACCTCTTGCGAGTTGCTCTGTCCATTTGAAGTTCCGAAAGTTTTTTCGCTGCTTTATCAATGTTCCGCGATTTGAATTCGGGCTTTACTTCCTGATTCTTTATCGCATAAATCCATTCGTCAATCTTACGCTTTACAATATTCTGATATTTTTCTACTTTGATTAAATAGTACTCCGGAAATATTCTTTTTTCCGTAAAAAAATACTTGGGCGTAAAATGTTCGGTTGTTTCAACTTTCTGCTGTACAATCAACGGAGTCCCGGTGTTTATGCCTTTGAATTCAGTTGTACCATAATAAAGATAATCATCGCCCTTGCCTAAATTAAAATACAGAATACTTATAGAAATTACTTTTGAAATGTTTCTGAAGTTTTTTCCCAAGTTTTGATTTTCTACTATCACCTTTGAAGTGCCAAAGAGTAATCTTTCCAGATAATCGCTCTCGTGAGTGTTTTGTATCTCTATAATGATTTTACGATGTTTGCTGTCTTCAACCAATAAATCAACTCTGTTAAACTTTTCGGTATCATCAGAGGGAGTGCCTTCGCTTTCAAGTATGTTCAGGATTTTAATTTTATCATCGTCAAGCAGTGCCGATAAAAATCCTTCCAATACATCAAAGTTGGCTTTGTCTCTTAATATATATTTCATTGCCCAGTCAAACCGGACAATAATGTTTTTTTGTTCCATAGAGATAAATTTATTTAATTTTTAATTTTTAATGATTAATGGTTATTTCAAGCATTGTCCTGTTATAGCCCCTTTTTAAGGGGTTGGGGTTGATTTATCTCATCTATTTGCTGTTTTGATAATCCTGTTAATTCAGAAATGATTTCTATGGAATATCCTTTTTTCAATCCCTTGATTACAGTTTGTATCTTCTCTTCTTCTCTTCCTTTTTCCATTCCTTTTT
>JBBTVS010000099.1:0-1556 GCA_038078695.1 Patescibacteria group bacterium | reverse complement strand
TTTTAAAAATGTTATTCAAAAATTCTATTTTAAAAATGAAAATAAATAATTTTATTTTTTCTGCCAAAAATTTATTTATTATTTTCTGCTTCTTGTTTTTCGCTTTTTCGCTTCCAACATTTGCCGCTTCTTCTGACATTATTGGCCTTAGAGTTATCCCAAATCCAAACCATTGGTCGGCTCAAAGGTGGTATCATGAACAAAAATTTACAGGTTCTCCGCAGTCGCTCGTTATAGACGGCTATGACGCCGTGCGCGATGGCAGGACTGTTTATGTTAATGTTGGCAATATTGACGACAAAGGCACAGCAAGCGCAAGCGATGATATTTTATATACCAATATTAATATTATTTCATATAATCAATCAGCGGAAAGCGCCACATTGGATATTTTGGGTCAAATTTTAGAGCATTGGAAGTTTAATACCAACATTGAAGACGAAGCGATTAAATCAGAAATTATTAAAGACACAGCCAGATTAGCCTCTCTCGCGGATATTAAAACAGCTTTAGAAAATTACAAAAGTAAAAATGGTTTTTATCCAAAACTTTCCAGTGGCAGTTATTTATCTAATAAAACCATATCAACTTGGCCAAGCTGGCAAGGCGCTTTAGGCAAAGAACTTGGGATAATTTTGCCAATTGATCCGGTTAATAAATTAGGAGTCTGTTCTACGCCTGCCTTTGGTTTTAACGAAACAACATGTTGGAATGAACAAAATAAAGAGTTTTTTACAGAATTGCCTATTTTGCCTGATAACAGCCATGTTTTTGTTTACAACGCGCTAACTGATGGATCTAGATATAGTTTATGCGCTGTAATGAGCTCGGGTTATATTAACCCAGACGATGTGAACGCTTGCGACAACAGCATTTCAGTTCCAGCTAGTTCCCCCGCTTTTGTTGGCAATCGTCCCCCTGTTATTAATTGTGATAATTTAGTTGGCGCCAATGGCAAGGAATTTATTGGTTATATCAATGGTTATGATCCTGATGGAGATTATCTTAGTTGGAGTTTATTCCCTCGAAATCTTCCTTGGGCAAATTGGGCAAGTTCTACTGCCCCGCTTTCATGGGGACCCGCGTTAGTCAGAAATTATCAACGTATTTATTCCACCAAAGCCGGCGGCAAAGGCGTTTATTCTGTTGAAGTAAAAGTTAGCGACACTTCTGTTACAACAGAAAAAAATTGCAATATAACCATTGGCGGTTTTTGCGGAGATAGCGTGTGGAATGTTACAGAAGGAGAAGAATGCGATACAAATGATAATGTTGCCACCACCTCAGCTGAAAGTTCGTTGACAAAACAATATGGTTGCGCAGATGAATGCCGGGTTTTTGGCGGTTATTGCGGAGATGCTATTTTACAGGACGTTAAAGGAGAGAAGTGCGATGGTCAGACTAATGTTGCTACAACGCCAGCTGAAAGTTCGGCAACAAAACAATATGGTTGCACAGCTGTTTGCGAATGGACAGGCGGTTATTGCGGAGATGGAGTTATCCAAAATGGATCTAATGGAACAATTAACGCTGGAGAACAATGCGAAAGAACAGAG
>JBBTVS010000098.1:0-8677 GCA_038078695.1 Patescibacteria group bacterium | reverse complement strand
AATGCCGCACGCGATTTTATCAATTTCATCTATTGGAACATCTGTGGCTAATTTAAAATAATCAATAATTATCTCATCAATGGCAGACATCACCTTGCCATACATTTCTTCCGGTGATTCTAGAACACCAATATAATTATGATAAGTTTTACTCATCTTGCGGCCATCTAACCCAACTAATAGCGAAGTTGTGAGAATATCCTGTGATTTTTGGCCTAAATGCTCCTGTATGGTTCTGCCTACTAATAAATTGAATTCTTGATCACTGCCGCCAAACTCTACATCTGATTTTATAGCCACTGAATCATATCCCTGCATTAAAGGGTATAAAAATTCATGCAAGCCAATTGGGTTGCCGTCTTTCCATCTTTTTTGATACATATCGCGATCAAGCATTTGTTGAACTGTAAAGATGCTGGCTAATTGCAGAACATCTTCTAGATTCATTTTGTCAAACCATTCTGATTGATAGGCAAAAACAGTTTTCTTCAAATCTAAAATTTCTCCTATTTGTTTTTGATATGTCCGGAGATTTTCATAAACACGGTCCTTGGTTAAAGGCTCGCGCATCTTATCACGGCCAGATGGATCGCCGATACGAGCAGTGTAATCGCCAACAATAATAATGATTTGATGGCCTAATTTCTGGAATTGCCGCAATTTTCTGATTGCTACCATATGACCAATGTGTAAATCAGCTCCTGTTGGGTCAATGCCTAATTTTAATCTTAACTTTTCGCCGGCTAACAGCCGTTTTTCCAAGTGATCTTTGACGATAACCTTTTCCACGCCGCGGGTTAAAAGCTCGCTGATTTGTTGACTTGTTTGGGTCATATTGTTGTTACTTTATCAAATTTAAAAAGACTTAGCAAATCTGATGTTAACTCAACTCAAGAGCTTCTTCTAAATCCGCAATAGTTATTATTTCTAAATTAGTTTGGCCTATTTTTTGCTGAGCGCGCAGGTAATAATTTACTAATAATCCTTTTTGAGGACTATAGCTCGCTAAAAAAGAACGATAACTGCGGCTAATGGCGGGCTTAGTCATTTTTTCCGCTTTCACTTCTACAGGAATTAATTCACCATTGCCTTTTCTAACCACAAAATCAACTTCAGCTTTTTGCAAACTGCGCCAATAATAGAGCGCGTGCGGCGGCTTAATTATTTTTAATAATTCACTGGCCGCTAAATTTTCAAATACTTCGCCTTTATCTGCTTTTTGATTTAACGGCTCAAAACGCGATAAGGCAAAATTTCTTAAGCCGTTATCAAAAAAATAAATTTTCGGCATTTTAATTAATTCTTTTTTAGCATTAGTAAAAAAGGGCCGGATTAATTTTATAATAAAAGTGTTTTCTAAAATGCTTAAATAATGATTAATAGTTTTTATTTCAACTGCCGTATTTTGCGCTAATTCATTAACATTTAACAGCCGGCTGGTTTGCGCCGCCAATAAAGAGACTAACTTATTAAAAGAGATGGTATTTTTAACTCTCAACAGATTAACGATATCTTTTTCTAAATAACTATTATATAACTCTTCCAGTAATTCAATTTTTTTATTAATATTTTGCTCGCTTACAACGCGCGGATAACCGCCAAAAACCGCAAAATCATTAATTAATGTTTCCCAGTCAACAAAATCGTACTCGGAAATAGTTTTAGTCTTACAAATAATCTGCCAAGTTGTTGGTTTAAGATAAGAAGCAAATTCGGAGAATTTTAAAGGCAATAGCTTAAAAATTTTCTTTCGGCCGGTTAAAGCTTCTTGGATTTTTGATTTTATCTCTAAAGATGATGAGCCGGTTAAAATAAATTTAACTCCTAATTTTAAATCATAGATGCCTTTTAAAAATATTCCCTCATTTTTAATTCTTTGCACCTCATCAATTAAAAGATACATAGTTTGATTGTTTTGGCGGCGATCTTTTATAAAATTGATAATGTTTTCTTGTTTGTCAAATAAACTAAAATGACGGGCAATATCTAAATTAAAATAAAAAAGCTGTCCAGCATCAATTTTTTGCTGATTGATTAAATAGTCTTGAATTTGCTCCAAAAGAGTAGTTTTGCCTGCTTGTCTCGGTCCTATAATAACAGTCATCTCTTTTTCCGGGAGATGATCAATGATTTTAGGCATCAAATCTCTTTTAATTAAATTTGATTGAGTTTTACTTATCATATACTACCATTTTAATATAGGTTAAAATGGTTGTCAAGACTATTTTACAGAATAATAAAACAGGATTCTTTGACTAAAAATTGCTATCAATTTCAAAATGAGGTATATTTTAATATATGCCATTACCGCAAAAAACATGGAAATCTAGAAAAATTAAATACTACAGAGCAGAGCCAAAAAAAACAGAACATTCTTTTGCCAGGCGCAGTCTGTCCGCCAGACATCAATTAAGCCGATATTCTTTTAGGCCTCAAAAAAATCGCCGTCCTCTGCGCAATTTTTTGATTTTTATTTTTAGTTTAGGGATTATAGGCGTTTTAACTTTAGCCGGCTTATTTTTTTATTATTCGCGAAGCCTGCCCTCCCTGGAGCAAATTAAAAGCGGCAAATTAGTAGTCGCTGAAAGCACAAAAATTTATGATCGCACCGTCAAACATCTGCTCTACACCGTGCACGGCGAAGAAAACCGCACCAGAATTCCGCTGGAAAAAATCCCTGATTATGTTAAGTGGGCAACCATTGCCACAGAAGACCAGGATTTTTATACGCGCGGACTGGCAATAGATTTTAGGGGCCTGGCAAGAGCAATTATCGCTGTTTTAAAAAACCGCAGTTTTGTAGAAGGCCCAGGCGGCTCCACAATTACCCAGCAATTAATCAAAAATATGATATTAACGCGGGAAAAAAGCATCTCGCGCAAAACTAAAGAAATTATTTTAGCCTTTAGAATTGAAAAAACTTTAAGCAGGGATGAAATTTTAGAACTATATCTTAATCAAATACCCTACGGCTCCAATGCCTATGGCATTGAACAAGCAGCACAAACATTTTTTAACAAATCAGCTATTGATTTAACTATTGGCGAATCAGCCATGCTTGCGGCTCTGCCCAAAGCGACTACTTATTATTCTCCTTGGGGAACGCACACTGAACAGCTTTACGCCAGGCAAAAGATTATTCTTGGCCAAATGTTAGATCAGGGCTATATAACAGAGGAGCAGTGGAAAGCGGCGCGCGAAGAGCAAGTGGAAAAACAGTTAAAAGCTTCAAACTTTGTAAATATGGAAGCTCCGCATTTTGTTATTTATGTTAAAGAAATTTTAGCGCATCGTTATGGAGAAACAGAGTTGGAGCAGGGCGGATTAAAAGTTATTACTACTTTAGATTATGATATGCAGAAGATAGGCGAGAAAATCATTTTAGAAGGCGCGGCAAAAAACGATGCCCTTGGCGCGGACAACGCAGCTTTAGTGGCTTTAGATCCTAAAACTGGTCAAATTTTAACCATGGTCGGATCCAGGGATTATTTTGATGTGAAACATAACGGCAATTTTAATGTTGTTTTAGCCAAGCGCCAGCCCGGCTCTTCTTTTAAGCCGATTGTTTACGCGGCCCTGTTCGCTAAAGGTTATACCGCAAATACTGTCTTGTATGATGTAAAAACAGATTTTGAGCCATCAAAAGACAAAGAATATATTCCAAAAAATTTTGACGGCAAAGAACGGGGGCCAGTAAAAATTAGACAAGCATTAGCATGGTCTTTAAATATCCCGGCGGTAAAAGCGCTTTATTTAGCTGATATTTTTAAGGTATTAGATTACGCGGCGCAATTGGGATATTCCACTATGAATGATCCAAAACATGTTGGCTTATCTTTGGCTTTGGGCAGTAATGACGTTAAACCGCTGGAGCACGCATCAGCATTTGCCACTTTGGCAAATGACGGAGTGCGCCAGCCAATAAGCGCTATTTTACAGGTGGAGAAACCAAATGGCGAAATTTTGGAAGAATTTAAAGAGCAGGAAGGGATTCGCGTGTTTCCAGAACAGACAGTGCGCCAAGTAACAGACATTTTATCTGATAACGAAGCGCGCAGTGGCATGTTTGGACCTAACAGCGATTTATATTTAGGTAATAATATGCCAGTAGCTGCTAAAACAGGTACTACTAACGAAAATAAAGACGCGTGGACAGTCGGCTATGCCCCGAATTTAGCAGCCGCGGTTTGGGTAGGCAGAAACGATAACAAACCAATGAAAGAAGGTGTTGGCGGCTCAATGGCAGCGGCGCCAATTTGGCATGCTTTTATGAAACAAGCGCTGGCTGGTAAAAAAATAATGCCTTTTGAAAAGCCGGAAATTCCAGAGACAGGCAAACCAGTCTTAGACGGTCAAATTGAGGGAGTTGTCAAAGTTAAAATTGATAAAATCAGCGGCAAACTGGCTACTGAATATACTCCGTTACAATATGTTGAAGAAGCCTCTTTTGCCGATTTTCACAGCATCTTGCATTATATTGATAAAAATAACCCCCTGGGGCCGCCGCCTGCCAATCCATCTTTAGATCCGCAATATCAGAATTGGGAAGAGGCAATTGCCGGCTGGGCCATGGAGTCAGGAAAAGCCGCTCAATTTAAACGGCCGCCCACAGAATATGATGATGTGCATCTGCCAAAAAACAACCCAATTTTAAACATTATATCGCCGCAAAACAACCAGATTATCACAGAAGATTCTTTTTTAGTTCAAATAGAAACTAATGCGCCGCGTAAAATCAGTAAAGTAGAATATTATATTGATAACGGTTTCCGCGAAAGCGCCGGGTTATCGCCTTATTCGCGGCGGCTGTATTTTGGCTCAATGGCTGACGGCTATCACGCGATTACCGTTAAAGTTTTTGACGACGTTAGCAATCAAACCAAACAAGATGTCAAAATCAATTTAAATCGAGGTGTTGTTCAAGATCCCCAAAAAGCCCCGGAAAAAATAAAGCCGGACGTCACTATTTTAAACCCTGAATCAAATGCTGTTTTATCGCGGCAAAATTTTCCTTTTAAAATTCACCTCTATTTAGATAAAGCTGAATTAGCTCAAAGAGTCAATTTATATTATAATGATAAACAGGATAACCCGATAATTATTGGCACCATCGCCCAAAATTTATCGTCAAATGTAACTATTGATTGGACAGACGCTCCGTCTGCTGGCGCTTATCCTTTATATGCCATTTTGATTGATAAAAACGGAGAGTCGTACAGAGGGGAGATAAATGTTATGATTAAGTGATTATTAAAAATTTTATCTATGTTATTTCTCGCCGCTGACCATGCCGGCTTTGAGCTTAAAGAAAAAATCAAAGCCTATTTATTAAAACATCAAATTCCCTTTAAAGATATGGGCGCCTTTGAGTTTGACAAAGACGATGATTATCCTGATTTTGGGCGTGCCGCGGCTTTGGAAGTAAGCAAAGATCCGGAACGCAACCGCGCCATATTAATCTGCGGCTCCGGAGCAGGAATGTCAATCACTGCCAACAAAGTAAAAGCCGTCTATTGCGCCCAAGTTTGGCAAAGGGATTTGGCGCGCAACGCTCGGGAACATAATAACGTAAACGCAATCGCACTGGGCGCGCGATATATTAGCGAGGAAGAGGCCATATTGTCAGTTGCGGAATTTTTAAAAGCAGACGGCAAAACAGAGGAACGGCATGACAGGAGATTTAAAAAAATTCAGCAAATTGAAAGTACATCTTTACTATCATAGAAATTATCCCCGCTATCTTGGAAAAGACTTTTGACCAAGTGGCGGTTAAAATTAAAAGAATAGAAAAAGAAGCGCCTAAAATCAAATGGGTTCAGCTTGATATTATGGATGGCAAATTTGTGTCTAATGCCACTTGGAATCAGCCGGAAGACTTATTAAAAATTAAAACTTACCTTAATTTAGAAGTGCATTTGATGGTTGATGCCCAGTTGACTTTAATCAATTCGTGGTCAAAGCAAAACCAAATTAAACGAATTTTAGTGCATAAAGAAGCGGTGCGCAACAGCAATCAAATAGTCAAGTTGGTTACGGCAATTAAGCAAGCTAATCGCGAAGCCGGCATAGTGTTGAATCCGAGCACGCCAGTAGAATCAGTCAAAGATTATCTGCTTATTTTAGACGAAGTTTTGTTGATGGCAGTTGAGCCTGGTTTTTCCGGCCAAAAATTTCAAAATAAAATCTTAGATAAAATCCGCGGCCTTCGCCAATGGAACAGTCAGATTCCTATAGGCATAGACGGCGGAATTAATTTAGAAACAGCGCCTCTTGCAATCAAAGCCGGCGCCAGCCGCCTGTATGCGGCGTCATTTTTGTGGAACTATAGCGATTTAGGCAAAGCTGTCTTGGCTTTGCAAGCGCTGTGATAAATATTAAATCACTGAAAAAAATTACTCAGTGATTTTTTTGTAATATTTTTTCTCTTGGCCGTTATACTTAAAAGAGTTAAATTTATGCATCAAGAAAAACAGTTAGTCAAAAAAGCTAAAAAAGAGAAACAAAGTTTTTTAAAATTATATGAGCATTATTATCCCAAACTCTATGCTTTTGTTTTGGCGCGGCTTAAAAACAAGGAACGCGCGGAAGACATTGTTCAGGAAACTTTTTTAAAAGCCTTAAAAAATATTGCTAAATTTAAATGGCGCGGCATTAGTTTTGGCGCATGGCTGTTTCAGGTAGCGCAAAATTCTATTGTTGATTCGTATAGACAAGATAAAAAAATTAAGTTTTGCGAATTAGAGGAGATAGAAAAATCAAAAACATTTTTTGAATCGCCGGAAGAAACATTAATCTTTAAACAGGATTGTGATGAGCAAGGTCAAAAATATCAAAAAATTATGCAGGCGATGAGTGTTTTAAAGGAAGAAGAAAAAACAGTGTTAATGTTAAAATATGTTTCCAGCCTGCCGTATAAACAGATTTCCCAAATTTTAAATAAAAAGCCCGAAATTTTAGCAGTGATGCTTTATCGGGCCATTAAAAAATTAAAACGCGTTTTAAATCAAGAAAATGGAAAAAAATAATTTACAACTAAATAAAGAAGAACTTGAATTAAAAAATAAGCTTAAATCTATGGGACAGAAACTGCAAAAAGACAGCCATGAATCTGGAGTTAAATTGAAGTCAGTTTTAGAGTCAGAATATGGAAAAAAAGAAGACCGCCATCAAATAATTAAAGTAAATTTTAGACAAGCGCTTTGGGGCAAGCGATTATTAATAGGGGGCATGGCCAGTTTAGTTTTAATCGGTATTGTTTGGACTATTTCTTCTTATACTTTGCAGGTTGGCCAAGATATAGGCGGAGAATTAGAGATGCCTGGAGAATTAGACGCATCTCCAGAGCGGCAAATAGATTTAGGACAAGGCAGAGTGTCGACTGACAAATTAGGCGAAACGGCTAAATCAACCGTAAGTGAATTTTTAGGCAATAGTAGTATAGGCACATTTAAAGAGCGGTTTTTAGATAAACTGGGACAGCATCAAGCATCGCCAGAAGAAATTGCCAAGCGCGGAGCTTTGCTGGAGCAAGATTTAAATATCAGCTTAATCAGCTCCAAAAAAGACGGCGCGGAATTTGCACAGAGCACTTTTACTAAATTAGGCGGGTTTGTGGAGCGCGTTGATCAAGACAAATATCAAAATTCCATAATTATAACCGGCAAAATTCCGGCGGCTAACTTAGAATCTTTGCGGGTTATGTTAAAAGATTATGTTAAAAAGGATAAATATTATCAAGAATTTATACAGGCTGTAAGCAGAACCGCTGATATAATTAAAGCAGCGGAGGAAACGCGGTTAGTGGAAGACAGCATTGAATATTTAAAAGGCGCCATTGCAAGCGAGCAGAATCAAAAAAAACAAGAACTCCTGCGTCAAAAATTAGAGGAAAACTTAGCTTATCTTGGGGAAAGGCAAAGCATTGAAAAAGAAATAGAAAACTTGGTTGATTATGCTGATATTAGCATTACTTTAATTAAAATCCCTTCTTTGATAAAAGTCCGCTCTTGGCAGGAATTAAAGACTGTTTACGCCGGATTTGATGATTTAGATTTTGGCGGGCGGATTGTTTTAAATGTATTGATGGCGCTGGTAGTTTTAATTTTGATCTTCAGTTATACTTTTTGGCTGGTGATTCCGCTTGGGTTGTGGTTGATTTTGCGCCGCCGTTCGCCATCAAAAGCTTTGTGGAAGGAGCTGGAGTAAAAAATATTTTGCTTTAATTAAATCAAACAAAAATCTCCCGAATGTTCGGGAGATTTTTTGCGTGAGCCCGGGCGATTTGTCCCCGGGAGCATGAATTTATACGCCTATAATCATTTGCCCTGCAAAAGCGATAATTGTTAATATCCCAATTACGCCCAGCAAAGAGACTTGTACAAATTCATGATCAGTATATTTTTGGCACACTGATTCAATCTTTTGAATCTGCCCTTTCATTTTAGTTAGTTGTTAGTGCAGTATATTATAAAAACTTTTTCTTTTTAGCCTTTATAACACGCTGCACGCAATGTTTTATTTTTGTTTTGAAGTTTTCGACTTTTGTTATTTACATTATATCATACTTTTTTTGAGCTGGCAAGGAGTTCCCGAAGAAATCCAACCCTTATAAGCATTTCCCATTTGGCGGTGTTTTTTGATTGATGTTCGAACATTTTTTGAGCAAAACCCCCAATAA
>JBBTVS010000097.1:6814-12578 GCA_038078695.1 Patescibacteria group bacterium | reverse complement strand
TAGGTTTTTGTTAAAAAATTATTCTGTTCTTGAGTAAACTTTCCCAAATCTCCGTCCAAACACATTTTTAATGTCCATTTAATTACCGATAGAGGCGTGCGCAGCTGATGGGAAGCTATAGAAATAAATTCTGATTTTATTCTTTCAATCATCTTCTCTCGAGTAACATCATGCAAAATAATTAAGTTTCCCAATTTTTCTTCCTTTCTCATTATTGGAACCGCGCTTATTTCTAAAACCAAATCTTCCGTAAACTGAACTTTCTTTCTAAAAACCTTTCTTATTTCTCCTCCTACTAATCTTACAATAGGTTCAACAGTTGGAAAAGCGCTTAATTCTAAAATTGGCCTATTGATTATATCATTACTGTTAATATTTAAAAATTTCACGGCCTGGGCATTGATTAAAGAAAGGTTATTCTCTACGTCAAAAACTAAAAGCCCATCAGCAAAATTAGTAATAATTGCCAGAGTTTTATTTTTCTCTTCTTCTGCTTTTCCTTGGGCTTCCTCCACATCCTCTAACATATCTATTAAAGAATCTCTGGATTTTTTTAAATCTTTAGCCATTTGATTGAATGATTTTGCCAAATCTTCAATCTCGTCGCCGGTTTTTATTTTAATTTTGGCATCAAGCTCGCCAACCGCAACTTTTTTTGTCGCCATAATTAATTTTTTCAAGGGAATAACAATCTTACTGCTAAGCAAATAACTTATAATCAAAAGAAGAAAAAAACCGCCTAAAAAAATTATAATGACTTGCCTCTGAAACGTACTTACTAAAGCAAACGCTTCGCTTTCCGGTTGCGCGATAATTATCTTCCAGCCCAATTGTTCAGTGAGTTTTGGGTCGGAAAACGAAGCAAAGCCGCCAATCATCTTTTCTTTATTTTCATCAGCATAATTTACTATTCCTCTGTTTTCAGAAAAAATTTCTTCGTTAAAATACGGATAAGACGCTGGCGCGAGTATTTTTTCTTTTTCAGGATGAGCGACAAAACGTCCTTCTTTGTTTATTATAAAAGCAAAACCTTTATTCCCGACTTTAATGTCGTTAACGGTTTCCCAAATTGTTTCCATATTTACTTGACCAGCCGCTACTGCTATAATTTTTCCTCCCGCGTCTTTTACCGGCGCAGCCGAAGACAAAATTACTTTATAAGGACCCAAAATAATATGCGCGGGCGAAATTGAGCTTTTGCCTTGTTTGGCTTCCTGATACCATTGTTTATTCTTCCAGTCGCCACGATACTTGTAAGTGGTAGAAATAATAACATTGCCCTTTAAATCAATTAAGGTAATATCTTCAAAAATTCCGTAAAAATCCTGTATTCTTTTTATTTCAGATAATTTTTCTTCATTGCTTGCCTCATTTGACCTGATTAACGGATTGGCGGACAAAAGCTCAACGTCAGCATAAATGGCTCGCGCTGTTTTTTCCACGCTGCCGATAACTTCATCAGCCAAAGAAGTCAAATTATTGTTAACTGTCTCTCTTAATGGCTTTTGAATTTGAATGATAGTTAAAAAAAATGTAACTGCCAAAGGCAAAAGCCCAAAAAATAGGAAGAGAAAAATAATTTTCTTTCTTAAAGCAATATTTAGCATAATAACGAATTTTATTCTTCTGAATGTTGAAGTTCGGCCCAAATTTGATTATACAGCGCCACAGCTTCTACTCCGCCAAAATATCCAGAGAATTCAAGATTTTTTTTAGTTTCTTCTGGAGGATAAAGAGAAAAGTCTTGGAGTATCTCCGGATTTGTAAGTTCTCTGGCCGCTTCATTGGTGTTGGCGTACCAAAGATAATTGGCAATTTTGGCGCTTACATCAGACCGGAGCACAAAATTAATAAAAACTTCGGCCGTGTATTTATGTTGAGCGCTAATTGGTATAAGTAAATTGTCTACCCAAATAAAACCGCCTTCTTTAGGTATAACGTATTCCAAGTTCTCATTTTTATCCGCGGCAAAGCTTCCTTCTCCGCTGTAATTATGACCGGCCCATAATTTTTCAGAAATCAAGTCGTCTTTAATCGTTACATTGTCTTCATAGCCCCTTAAAAGCGGTTTTTGTTTTAAAAGCAAAATTCTTGCTTCTTCTAATTCCGCTGGGTCAATTGAATTCGCGGAATAACCCAAATATCTCAAAGCCGCGCCAATGACATCTTGCATATTGTACAGCATACTGATTTTTCCTTTGTATTCAGGATTCCAAAGGATTGACCAGCTCGGTTCGGTTTCTTTGATGTATTTGCGATTGATAACCAAGCCGCTTGTTCCCCACATATAAGGAACAGAGTATTTGTTTCCGGGATCGTAAGAAGGATTTTTGTATTCGCCTGCGATGTTCTTGAAATTTGGAATATTATTTAGGTTTATTGGAGACAACAACTTCATATTAATCATTTCTCTTACTAAAATATCGCTGGCAACAACTATGTCATAGCCGCTTGGATTTGATTGAATTGAAGACAGCATCGTATCCTCATTGTCATAAATTTGAAGATTCACCTTTACCCCGAATTCTTTTTCAAAGTCCTCAATCGTCGTGTCGCCGATGTAATCTTCCCAATTATAAACATTTAATACGGATGACAGTTTTTCTTTGGCCGGTTGAATGTTTTTTACAAGCTGAAAATATCCGACAATGCCGACCAAAAATATAAGTAAAATGATAATTAGCATTAGAATTTTATTCTTCATATCTATTTATTTTATCAATTTCCAATATCTTAAGCAATGGCACCATTCTATATTGCCATCTCTTGCCTTGCATAATATAAGTTAATAAACTAAAATCAAATATAAACTTAACTCAATGATTATTTTTCTCCACGGCCAAGATAATTTCCGCTCCCTGCGGGAATTGGCTAAAATAAAAAAAACTTTTATTCAAAAAAAAGCAGGCGATATTATTACTATTGATAACGATGATTTTAAACCGGGAGAGTTTAAGAACCATCTTCAAACTCAAAGCTTGTTTAAATTGAGCAAGCTTATTATTATCAAAAATTTATTGACAGAAGGCGAAAAAATAGAACTAGCGAAAATCAGTCCGCTGCTGCAATCCGCGCCATCGGATACAAGCATAGTATTTTATGAGCGGGATCAAGTTGATAAAAGAAGCGGACTTTTTAAACTTTTAACCAAATTATCAGCTCTCTCGGGTAAGCTATATTATCCTGAATTTAAACTATTTAACTCTGTAGAAATGCGCCGCTGGATTATCAATCAATTAAAAAAAACTGACAAAATAATTGAGCCCAACGCTCTAAATTATTTGGCTGACGCCTGCGCTGATCTATGGCAAGCAAACAATGAGATCGGCAAACTTGCTGTTCTGCCGCATCGGCAAATCATCTTAGATGACATTGCGGCGTTGGTGCTTACAAAAATTGACGACAATATCTTTCATCTAACTGATGCCTTGGGACAGAAAAAGACGGGCCAGGCTTTAAAATTATTGAGCGATCAGTTAAGCGCCGGCGCCGAGCCGCTTTATCTGCTTTCTATGATCGCCCGGCAAATTAAAATTTTGATTAAATTGAAATCAGCGCAAGATAGATTAGGGGCAGTGCCTGCCGGACAATTGGCCGGCGCCATCCGCGAACATCCTTTTGTCGTGCAAAAAACTTGGCCCGCGACTAAATTATTTTCTTTAGAACGGCTGATTGACATTTATAATTTAATTCTAAAAACAGACTTAAAGCTCAAATCAAGCCGCTTGTCTCCGGAAACTTTGTTAAGCAAGTTGGTTTATGATATAATTGAGAAATAAATTATGCCGCAGCAACAATCAGAACTTTCATCTGAACAAATCGAAAAAAATATCGTCAAACTCGCCCATGCAGTGGAAAAAACTTACGGCAGCGCTTGGAGCGTTATATGGCGCAATTTTTTGGCCGGGATTACGCGGGCATTTGGCATAACCTTTGGCTATGTTGCAATAACTGTTCTTTTGTTTTTTATTGCTAAAAAATTGGGCGTTTTTGAGGCTATTCAAGACTTCTGGAAAAACTTAATAGGCCAGATAGAAAATTTTAAACAGGGCGTACCGGTAAATCCGTCTGTTTTTAAAGACTTTTGAAGTATGTTCAACCCGACCTTGCTCAAATTTGGGTCTGTCAGTATTCGCTGGTACGGATTAACCGCGGCGGCATCTGCCATAGCCGCTTTTTTATATTTAAAAAAGATAGCCAGACTGCTTAAAATTAACATCAATTTAGATAATCTATTTTTTTATGCTGTTTTAGCAGGCATCTTAGGCGCGCGGTTGTATCATGTTTTAAATGAATTTAATTTTTATCTGACGCATCCGGAATTAATTTTAATGATCTGGAAAGGCGGCTTGGCTATTCACGGCGGGATACTGGCTGGAGCATTGGTGCTTTTTTATTACTGCCGCCGCCGTAAATTGTCATTTTTGCGATTAGCTGATCTTTTTTTGCCAGTATTGATTTTATCCGAAGCCATTGCCCGCTGGGGTAATTTTTTCAATCAAGAGCTTTTTGGCAAGCCGACTAATCTGCCTTGGGGCATTTTTATTGATCCCACAAACCGGCCGCCTGCTTTTAGTCAATTTAACTATTTTCACCCGACTTTTCTTTATCAATCATTATGGAATTTGATTGCCGTAATTCTGATTACTGTCTGGATAAAAAAAAGACCGCCAGAGAAAAATGGTCTAATCTTCGGAGTTTCTATGATCGCATGGGGAATAGGCCGTTTTTTAGTTGAACTATTGCGGATTGATTCAGTGCCACTAATTTTTGGCATGCGCTTGCCTCTGCTTGTAAGCATTGCACTTGCAATTACTGGTATTTTGACGATAGCAGCGAACTCTTATACTTCTCTGGATAATACGCGCCAATCCGCGCGATTTTAGTCTTTAATCCAAATTTTTTGATTTTTGACTCCAGTTCAGACATATCAATTTTTTGATCATACCCTAAAGCTATAATATCCGGCTTTATTTTTTTAATTGATTGATAAAGATCGCGCGCGCCGCCCAGCATAGCTCTATCAACAAATTCTAATTTTTTGACCCTGTCTAACCGTTCATTCTCATTAAAACGCAATCTCCGCCCCCGTAAATTTTCAGCTAACTTATCCCGCGCGATTACTACAAACAATTTTTGACCTAACTTTTTGGCTTCTTTTAAAAAATATTGATGCCCCGGATGCAAAATCTCAAAAGTCCCTGCAGCCATCACAGTATTAAAATTGATTAAATATTTTTGCCAATTATCTCTAGTTAATTTTGATAATCTGATTGATTCGCTCAACTCAAAATTTCCAATCGCCAAGCGCTTCAACTCTTCCACATATGCCCCGCAGCCTAACTTTTGCCCAATATCATGCGCTAAACTTCTTATGTATGTGCCGGATGAACAATGAACGTCAATAGTTAATTTAAAATTCTCCAGTTTTGAGTTTTGAGTTGTGGTTTTTCCGCCAGAGGCGGACCAGCCTTTGGCTGGGAGCTTTGAGTTTTGAGCTTTGAGTTTTATCTCATAAATCTGAATCTCCTGCTCTTTTAATTCTATTTTCTGACCTTTCCGAGCCAATTCATAAGCCTTTTGGCCTTTGATCTTCTTGGCTGAATAAGCAGGCGGCATCTGTTTTTGCTTGCCGATAAATGATCGCACTGCTTCCAAGATTTGAGATTTAAGTTGTAGTTTTTCCGCCAGAGGCGGACCAGCCTTTGGCTGGGAGTTTTGCCAGCCAGAGGCTGGTCCGCCTCTGGCGGAAGTTTTGAGTTTT
>JBBTVS010000097.1:1789-6804 GCA_038078695.1 Patescibacteria group bacterium | reverse complement strand
AAAATAGTTTTTAATTTTAAATTTTTAATTACATTTTGAATTTTGAATTTTGAATTTTGAATTTGTATCAGCCCTGTCCTATCAAAAGTATCGCTTACATAACCTAACCTCAAAACCGCCCTGTACTTCTTATCCAAACCCACAAACTTGCCCAAATTCCTGGTCGCCTCCCTTCCCACTCCTACTAATAAAACACCCGAGGCAAACGGGTCTAAAGTGCCGGCATGACCGATGCGCCGTTCACCGGTAAGGCGACGAAGTTCATCTATAATATCATGCGAAGTCGGGCCTTGGGGTTTGTTGATAAGCAAATAACCACGGACCATAAATCAAATCTCTTAAACCTTAGTCCTCCAACCTTACCCCGGTCAGCTGGGACACGCCTTCTTTATCCATAGTAACGCCGTACAAAACATCGGCGATTTCCATAGTCGCCCTGTTATGGGTAATAATGATCAGTTGAGTATTTTTTGACAATTGTTCCAGAATAGAAACTAAACGATTAGAATTAGCCTCGTCCAACGCCGCGTCAATCTCGTCTAAAATTACAAAAGGCGGCGGGTTAGAGGAAATTATGGCGCAAATTAAAGCTGCGGCCGTCATAGATCGCTCTCCGCCGGACAAAGACGCAGCTTGTTTGATCTTCTTGCCTGGCGGATTAGCCGTTATCTCTACTCCTTCTTCTCCGTCTTCTAAATCAATTTGGCTGATGAAACTGTTTCCGCCGTCAAACAAAATTTTAAAATATTTTTGAAATTCTTTATCCAAAACGCCAAATCTTTCTTTAAATTGGCGCTTGATTTTTTTCTGCAAGCGCCGGCTGATTTTTTGCAAAGACAGAATTGCCGCTTCCAAATCCTCTCCCTGCTCGCTTAAAAAATCAAACCGCTCTTTAACTTCCTGATATTCTTTTACTACTCCTTCTTCAACCTCGCCCAAAAAATCCGCTTCTTTTCTTAATGCTTTGATTTCGCCTTTCAGAGTCTGAAGGTCCCTGCTCCCGGTAGTTTTCTTGTCCGCCGAAGCTTCAACAACTGCCGACCCTTCCAAAATAATTTTAACAACAGAATCGCTTAAATGCTCTTTCATTTCTTCTTCTATCTGCTCCTCTTTAAATTCCAGCCTGCTCAATTCTATTTTAATCGCCTGCGAAAGCTCGCTTAAATGTTTTTGCTGATTTATCGCTGACTGATATTTTTTCTGCGCTTCGTAAAAATGGCGTCTGTCAATCTCTTCTTGCTGATTTAATCGGCTTATAGTTTGTTCTAATTGATGCGCCAGCTCTGTAATTTTAGACGTTTCTTTTTGATATTTTTGCTTTTGCTCATTAACTTGAGCCAGCCACTCGTTATCCGCCCCTTTTTCTTGAACTGATAATTTAAGCTGTAAATCAGTTAATTCGGATTGCCAGCGATCTTGGCTCTGCCGCAATAACCGGCGCTTTTCATCCAAAACTTGGGATTTAACGTTTAATTCGTCAATTTCAGCCTTAAGCTCTAAAAAAAACTGTTCCAAATCAGTTAATTGATTGATTTGACGAGCGGAACTTAATTCGTCAATCAAAACTTGAATCCTCTTTTTAATTTGCGGCAAATCAACCGCCTTTAATAAATCTTCTAAACGTCCAATCAATTCTTCCGGCCCAATCTCTTGTTTTTCTCCTTTTAGTTGCTTAATTTCCAGCATTAATTTTTGATATTCTTGGTTTTTAATCTTTTGTTTGTTTTGAATCTGCTGGCGCTCCTGCTCAAGCTCAAACATTTCTTCTTTGACATTATTTAATAAATCCTCTACTTCGGTCTGCCTGCGGTTTAAAAAAGCAATATCAAAATGTCCATTATCAGCCAATTGGCGCTCTTTTTCCGCTTCTAAAACATCTGTTTTATTTTGCCAATGTTTCTTTTGGGCTTCTAACTGTTTTAATTCAATGCTTAATTTTTGGCATTCCTCCCGCGCGTCTGATTTCTTTAATTGATTTATCTCTAGTTCAAAATTTTGAATATCCTGCTCTACTTCTTTTATCTGGCTTTCAATCTGCACAAAATCCTGCTTTTTGTTTTGATAAGCCTGCTCTATTTCTCTAAAACTTAATTGATAATACTGCCTTTGTTTGCTCAACAGTTCATCCAAAATAGTTTTGCGCTTTAAATATTTTTCCGCTTGAACTGCCAGATATTTTTTATGCGGCGCTATCTCTTTAAGCAAAATTTTTGTTTGATCAAGCCTTTCTTGGGATTTAATCAATTTAAGCCGCGCTTTGCGCAATTTAATTTGATACTTTTTAACGCCTGTGGCCTCAAAGAAAAAATCCATGCGGTCTTTTGGCGAAAGCTGCAAAATATTATCAATCATTCCCTGACCGATTACCGCGTAATTTTTCTGACCTACATTAGATCCGGCCAAAAACAGCTGGATGTCAAGCAGGCGAACTTCGGCTTTGTTTAGGAAAAAAAACGATTCGCCATTCCCGTAAATTTTTCTTGTAATTTCTATTTCTGATAATTGATCTAACCCGGAAGCGCTGGTTTGACTATTGTCTTTATTTCCGCATTCGCTAAACTTGACGGCAACAAAAGCCCGCGACAATTTAGCCTGCTTTACAGACCCGCCAAAAATAATATCCGTGCTTTCGCGGCTGCGCAGGCTTTTTAGACTCTGCTCGCCAAGCGCCCATCGGAACGCGTCCGCTATGTTGGATTTGCCGGATCCATTGGGTCCCACAATAACCGTAATGTTTTTCGGGAAACTTAAAATCGCTTCCTGGCGAAACGACTTAAAGCCTTGAATTTTAATTGATTCAATGCGCATGACAAAATAATACCACACTTTGCGAAAAATAAAAAATTGAGTTTTATGCACATAGAATAAACAAAAAAACACCATCAAATATGATAATGCCTTTAAACCAAGCTACCAACGATTGTTATCTTCATTTCATAAGTTTATTCCAAACTTTCTTAATTCTCCAATAAGGGAAGGCAAGGGCAACCCAACAATATTTGAAGTATACGGTAAATGGAATTCCCAGTTTTTCTAAAAACTCTCTCCTGCGAAGCGAAGCTGAAGCTAAAATTATCTTATGCATATTATTTAATTGGAGCGGGTAACGGGAATTGAACCCGTATCTCTACCTTGGCAAGGTAATATAATAGCCTTTATACGATACCCGCGAATTTCACAATTATATTATCAAACATTTTTTAGCTTGGCAAGAAAGCTACATCTCTTCCAAAGCCTCTATTCCCAGTAAATTCAACCCTTTCTTTAAAACAATTGCCGCAGACTTAACAAGCGCCAAGCGGGCCTTAATCAATTCTTTACTTTCAGCCGTCAGAACCGAATGCTGGTGATAAAACTGGTTAAAAGCCTGTGCTGTTTCGTAAATGTGATTTGCTGCTTATGTACACACTGGTGCCGTCCGCGCGCAAAATAAGGGCTTTTTTGATCGCTTCTTCAATCTGTTCTAAAATCTGATTTTTAATGTTTTGAATGGATATTTTTGGTGGGCGTATCTGGATTTGAACCAGAGACCTCTACGATGTCAACGTAGCGCTCTAACCAACTGAGCTATACGCCCGTATAAGTTTGGTGGGCATAGATGGATTTGAACCATCGACCCCCACTTTATAAGAGTGGTGCTCTAACCGCTGAGCTATATGCCCTTTTTTAAATTCAGGCTAAATATTATCTCTTCTAACTGCAATAAATTTCGGCGCACCTCGCCAATCTTGCTTCGCAGTTTATTGTTGCGCGAGACCTCCAAATCCAAAAAATGCTCATAAAGATTGCTTATGTATTGATGCGCTTTTTTCGCCTCTTCTATGTTCATCTTGGCTCTAACCAACCGCACCAGCTCGCCGGAAGCATCAGCCATTCCGCCTATTAAAGCATCGTGCCCTATCCCAGCCGGCAAATGCTTTAAAATCTCCTGATCGTCTTTTAAATACACCTCTAAAAAAACTAATTCCGCGTATTCTTCTAAGCCTTCGTTGATAGCTCCCACTTGATACAGCCAAGGATTGCGCTTAATCAAGCCCAGTAATTGATTCATCATTTCTTTAATCTTTTTTAGCTCTTCCAAGTCTTGTTTGATCCGCTGATGCAGAATCTTGTGAATCAATTTTTTAGCTGATATTTTAAGCTGATGAGAAGCGTCAATAACTTCCAGCCGTTCGTTTTCAAAATGATGATAGCCTGCTATTAAATTTTGCCAAATATTTTTCATAATCCTGCACCCACTATATCAAAATACAATTTTAATGTAAAGTAATAATATCCCTGCCTTATCCCTGCCTTGACCCATTGCTAAAAATTTTATACTATGAGTTCATATCTTGCGGGTATAGTATAATGGCCATTATGAGAGCTTTCCAAGCTCAAGATGGGGGTTCGATTCCCCCTACCCGCTCCAGAGCATATCCATGACCTATCAAAACCTTACTCCAAAACAAACTTATATCGTCAGCATCGCCCCGGGCGAAGAGATAATGGAAGCGCTGTCTAAATTCATCAAAAGTCAAGAAATCAAATCAGGCTACATTATAGGCATCGGCGCGGTTAAATCAGCGCGGCTTGGATGGTATTATGTTCCCGGCAAAAAATACTTTGAACGGAAAGTTAAAAAACCGTTGGAAATAACTAACTTAATTGGCATCATCACCAGCGGCAAAATTCACATACACGCGACTTTTTCTTCCCAAATGCTTAAAGCTTATGCAGGCCATTTAACTAAAGCAAATGTTTCCGGCGCCTGCGAACTGATAGTCGTTGAAACTAAGGAAGCAATTAAAAGAAAGCACAGCGAACAAATAGGTTTGGAATTATTAAATTTAGTTTAAAATAACCAATAACCAAGATACAAGATACAAACAAATCCCAAATATCAAACAGTTTGGTCATTGGTGATTGAATAATTGGATATTGTTTGTTGCTTGAAATTTGTATCTTGGTTATTTATCAAAAATGTCTATACTTTTCCCAGGTACTTCCCATCCCGGCTTGGCCGAGCTAATCAG
>JBBTVS010000097.1:0-1689 GCA_038078695.1 Patescibacteria group bacterium | reverse complement strand
AAATGTCTATACTTTTCCCAGGTACTTCCCATCCCGGCTTGGCCGAGCTAATCAGCAAAAAATACAAGCTCAAATTAGGCAGATGCGAAATTAAAAAATTCGCCTGCCAAGAAATTTATGTAAAGTTAAACGAGGATGTCCGCGGCCTCCGTTGTTTTATTTTGCAGACAGCAACCCAAAGAGTCAACGACGAGTTAATGGAAGTATGCCTTTTGTCTGATGCCCTGCGCAGGCAGAAGCCCAAAGAAATTGTTTTAATAATGCCGCATTTTGGATACGCGCGCCAGGATAGGCTGGCAGAGGCAGGCGAGCCTATTTCCGCCAAAGTGGCGGCTGATCTTTTGGTTTGCGCCGGCATCAGCCATATTATTACTTTTGATCTTCATTCTGATCAAATAGAAGGATTTTTTGATGTGCCGGTGGATAATATCAAATGCTACGGTTTATTTGCCGATTATTTTAATAAAAAAGAGCTGCAAGATCCTGTGGTCGTTGCCCCTGACTCCGGAGCCGCCAAAATCGCCCAGCGACTGGCAAATTTGCTTAACTGCCAAATCGCTATTTTGCATAAAACAAGGCCAGGACATCATCAAGTAGAACACACTCATTTGATAGGCGATGTTAAAGGCAAAGCCGCTATTTTGTTTGATGATATGATTGACACGGCAAGCACTGTTTGCACGGCCGCGGAAGAACTCTTAAACCAAGGCGCTACTCAAGTATTTATCGCCGCGACCCACGGCATCTTTTCCGGACCGGCTCCAGAGCGTTTGGCATCGGTAAAATGCGAAGAAATTATTGTTACAGATACCTTGCCGATTAACAAAAGCCAATTCTCCAATCTTAAAATTTTATCAATAGCGGAGTTGTTAGAAAATATTCTTTAGTAATTTTTGTTATGAACCGCCAAGAAGAGTTAGAATTAGCTTTTATCCGCGCTTGTGATCTTCTTAAACTCGCCGGCTTTAGTTTTAGGCCGATGTTAAACCGTCTGGGTCCGGTTAAAAATACTAAAAAAGCTTACCGTTTAGGCCATATCAATCTTAAAACCAAGACTGTAACTATTGACATTTACACTGCTAAACGTCGTACTCCTAAAAAAATTTCAGCCGTTCTCTCGGTTATGGCCCACGAACTTGCCCATTTTCAAAAACCGCCGTTTCGCCAGCGCTGGCGCGGCCGATGGATTAATCGCATCCATTATCCAAAATTTTATCGGCAGGTTAATCAGAATATTAAAAAATTTAAGAGAGACAAAATTTTAGGGAAATATTTTAAATCGTTATTTCCATAAATCGCCTTTTCCCAACCTGCACAATCATGCCTGGGCAAATATCAATTGGAGTCTGCCAATCATCTATAATTTTATCATTAATTTTAACTCCTCCCTGTTCAACCAATCTCTTAGCTTCTGCTTTTGAGTTTGAAAGCTTTGCATCTCTCAATAAATCAAATATTAAATAAGTTGATTTTGATGTTTTGAATTGCGGCATCTTGCTTGGTCTGCCTTTATCTTTAAAAATTTGCTCAAATTCTTTCTCCGCGGCAATCGCGTCGCCTTTACCGTGATAAATGCCGACAATCTCTCGGGCAAGCCGCGCTTTGGCGTCGCGGGGATTTAAAGAGCCGTCTTTAATGCCGCACGCGATTTTATCAATTTCATCTATTGGAACATCTGTGGCTAATTTA
>JBBTVS010000096.1:0-4281 GCA_038078695.1 Patescibacteria group bacterium | reverse complement strand
TAATACTAAATACTTAATACTAGAACTCTCCTCCTGGCACTTAGAATCCCTAGCTGAGCACAAACTATCGCCTCATATCGCGCTGATCACCAATATTATGCCGGATCATCTAAACCGCTATAAAAATTTTGCCGACTATAAGCGCGCTAAAACTTTTATCTTTAAACATCAAACTGCTAATGATGTACTATTTCTAAATAAACATGACAGTGTGTCGCGGCAAATAGGGCAGAGAAAAAATATTAAATCAAAAATTCTCTGGTATGTGGAAAAAGAAGTAAAGGATTTGAAATTCGCCGGGGATTTCAAATCCTGTCATCCTGACAATCTTCAAGGAGTTTTAGCAATCAGTCAATATTTAAGTCTGAACAAAAAAACTGTTCAACAGGCAATCAAAACTTTTCCTGGATTAGAGGGAAGATTAGAGTTTGTTGACATTATTGACGGAGTCAAATACTATAATGACACTTGCGCGACGCAGCCGGAAGCAACGATATATGCTATAAGAAAGCTCAAAACTCAAAGCTCAAAACTAAAAGCTAATGTAAATATTATTTTAATTGCAGGCGGGGAAGATAAAAATTTAAATTATGATAAATTAGCTCGCGCCATCGCTGAAAATGTCAAAACTTTAATCCTGTTTAAAGGTTCTGCATCAGATAAAATCGTCAAAGCTCTCAAACAATTTAACAATGGAACAATTGAACAATTGAACAATATCTATTCTATGCAAGAAGCTGTTAATATTGCTCAAGGCGAAGCTAAACCAAACGATATAGTGCTTTTATCTCCAGCAGCCGCCAGTTTTGGCCTTTTTAAGCATGAATTTGACCGCGGAAAACAATTCAAAATATGCGTCAAAAAAATCAAAAACCGCACAACCCAAACTATCAACTAATAACTGCTTTCACCATTATTTTAATTTTTGGGCTTATAATGCTCGCCTCTGCTTCGCAAATTATTGGCATGGATAAATTCCAAGATTCTTATTATTATCTTAAACATCAGCTATTTTTTAGCATATTGCCTGGGTTGGCATTGCTAATTATTGTTGCCAGAATAAACTATAAAACTTGGGAAAAGATAGCCTTGCCGATTTTTATATTCTCCATCATTCTGCTTATTTTAGTATTTATCCCGCAATTAAGCTATGGGCACGGTGGCGCGAATAGATGGCTCAACACTGGCTTATTTTCTATACAGCCATCAGAAATAGCCAAGCTTGGATTTATTATATTCCTTGCGGCATTATTTAAACAAAAAAAAGAAGATATTCAAAATTTTCACTATACGTTTCTGCCTTTTTTAATGTATTTGGGTATTATAACTATATTGATCGCGCTGGAGCCGGATATTGGAACTTTATCAGTTATCATCATAACCGCTTTAGCCATTTATTGGGTTGCCAATGCTAAATTTATTCATATTATAAGCCTTATATTAATAGGCCTTTTAATATTCTTTGTTTTAATTAAAGCCGCGCCTTATCGCATGGCTAGAATCGCTACATTTATAAACCCAGAATATGATACTCAAGGCATTAGTTATCAAATAAATCAGTCTACTTTGGCAGTCGGCGCAGGCGGCTGGTTTGGGCAAGGCTTATTACAATCCAAGCAAAAATATCAATATCTGCCCGAAGCGGCAGGCGATTCAATATTTGCGGTTATAGCTGAAGAATTAGGCTTTATTTTCACTTCTCTATTTGTTTTATTGTATATTTGCTTTATTATCATAATGTTTCAAATCGCGCGAAAAAGCTTTGATGGCTTTGGTAAACTTACCGCCGTAGGCATTGCCGTATGGTTAGCTTATCAAGGATTAGTTAATATGGGAGCTATGGTTAAAATTATGCCATTAACTGGTCTGCCTCTTCCTTTTATAAGTTACGGCGGTTCAGCTATGATAGTTTCCATGATTGCGATAGGAATATTAATAAATATATCTAAATACACTAAAGTATGAAAATTATTCTGACAGGCGGCGGCACCTTAGGATCAGTTTCGCCTATAATAGCGGCTATCCAAGAACTGCAAGCTCAAAATTCCAGAATAGAAATATTATGGGTTGGAACCAAAAAAGGTCCGGAAAAGAATCTTGTCTCATATTATAATTTTACTTACAAACAAATCCCTGCCGGCAAACTGCGACGATATTCTTCTTTTCAAAATCTAACTGATGCAATAAAAATATTGCTTGGGTTGATTAAATCATGCTGGCTCATTTTTAAATTTAAGCCGGACATTATTATCGGCGCCGGCGGGTTTGTTCAAGTTCCGATAATTTACGCTACTGGCTTATTTTTTAAAAAAACTAAAATTATTATTCACCAACAAGATGTTAAAAAGGGACTAGCAAACAGTTTATGCGCTAAATTAGCTGATAAAATCACTGTCAGCATTAAAAAATCATTATCTGATTTCCCCAAAGATAAAACGGTTCTAACAGGCAATCCTTACCGTTCAGACATCCTGGCTGGCGATATTAATAAAGCTTTTAAGATTTTTAATCTAACTTTAGACTTGCCGACTGTTCTAATCTTAGGCGGCGGAATTGGAGCGTTATCGCTTAATCGCTTAATCGTGAAATCCTTAAATAAATTGACGAAATTGTGCCAAATTATACATGTCGCCGGGAAAAATAAATTAATTGACCATCCTCTAAATCCTAATTATCACATTTATGAATTCCTAACTGATAAACTTAAGCACGCTTACGCGGCCGCGGATTTAGTAATATCGCGCGCCGGATTTTCTACTTTAACAGAATTATCAGTCTTAGCTAAACCAGCTATTTTGATACCTATGCCAGACAGCCATCAAGAGCAAAACGCTGAATTTTTTGCCGAACAAAAAGCTGTGATTGTTCTACAGCAAAAAACATTAACACCCGACAATTTAGCCAAAATTGTTAATAATCTATTGTTAAATCGCGAACTTCGTTTTGAATTATCCAATAGCATCAGTAAAATCATGCCAGCCGACGCGACAGAAAGGTTTATAAAAGAAATAGCCGGAATGATGGACGGCAATATTATAAATATTAAAAATTGGTAGAGATAAACTTAAATTTAAAATCTCAAATGTCGCATCCACATCTTAAATCTAAAATCTTTATTAAAAACATTCAAATTTACTTTCTCGGTATTGGAGGGATAGGAATATCAGCTTTAGCAAAATTGGCGCTGACAAACGGTTGTCAAATTTTTGGCAGTGATTTAACAGATTCTGATATTATTGCTGATTTAATAAAACTGGGCGCCAAGATTAAAATAGGTAAATCTGACCCTTGTGCTTTTTCAAAAAAGAAAATTGATTTAGTGATTTATTCCACTGCAGTTCCTTTTAATAATCCAATCTTGACGCTGGCGCGAAAATTAAAAATTCCAGCTAAAACCTACCCTCAAATGCTGGGCGAAATTTCCAAACAATGTTTTACTATCGCTGTCTCCGGAACGCACGGCAAAAGCACTACGACTGCGATGATTGGTCTGATGCTGGAGTCTGCCGGACTTGATCCGCTGGTAATTGTTGGAACAAAGGTAAAAAAGTGGCATGGTAATATCAGAATTCCAAAAAATAAAAGTTATAAGTTACAAGTTATAAGTTATAAAAAAAATATCTTTGTTGTAGAAGCAGATGAGTATAAAAGCGCGATGTTGAATTTAAAGCCTGATATTATAGTTTTGACCAGGATAGAAGAGGATCATTTAGATTATTATAAAAATTTAAACCATATCAAACGAGAGTTTAGGAAATATTTAAAAAAATTGCCGGCTGATGGTTGTGCCATAGTTAATTGGAAAGATGAAAATATTAGAAATATCAAATATCAAATATCAAATATCAAATATATTAAATATAATACTGACGCTGATATTTTAATTATAAAAAAAATCAAAAAAATATTACAAGTACCGGGACAACATAATTTAGAAAATGCTTTAGCCGCATATAAAGTAGGGGAGAGATTAAGATTGACGCAAAAGCAGATTTTGACCGGGCTCGCAAAATTTAAGGGCACATGGCGCCGTCTTGAACTAGTCGGCAAGTTACAAGTTACAAGTTACAAGTTACAAGTTATAAGCGACTATGCCCATCATCCAACAGAAATCAAAGCGACATTGCAGGCATTGCGCGAGAGATATCCGAAGCGACGTTTAGTCCTGGCTTATCAGCCGCATCAACGCAACCGAACAAAAATGTTGTTTAATGATTTTGTAAGCGCTTTTGACCAAGCTGATGCGTTGATCCTAAACGAAATTTTTGATGTGGCAGGAAG
>JBBTVS010000095.1:0-3327 GCA_038078695.1 Patescibacteria group bacterium | reverse complement strand
CCTGCTAACTCCGCGCGGCGAACGCAAAATTCTAAATCGTTCTGCCGTAAAACGAATTCTAACGGCCATATAAGTTGCCAAAGTAATAAACAAGAGAAATAAAAATCCCGATGCTGGATTAAAATCAAAGCGCAATAGAAAATAAATTATTGAACCATAAGAAACTCCGTAAGCAATTAAAAATAATATGTTAAATAAAATACTTCGCGCCAAGGAACGTTGTTCAGGCAGTTTTATTTTAGTTTCCAGTTCAGTCTCTTGCCCAGCCATTAAACTTTCCACTTCCTTTATAATCAATTCGGTATTAGCTTGGCTTCCAACTCGGACCCCTATAGTTAAAGCAACCAACAAAAACAAAGGCACTCCTATCGTAACAGCCGGCTGGAAATAATGAATATCGCCTGTGCGCAGTTTATCATAGGGCATTTCAATCAATAAAACCAAAATAAATTTGGTGATCAATAAATATATAAAGCTATGCCAAACTTGCTTTTTAACCTTGCTCTGCAAATTAAAATAAATTTGCCGCACTATGTTGTGAGCTTTGGCGCGCAAGTCAAATAAGTTGCCTTGATATTTTTTAACAACATCATCTAAAACATGAAAAATCACACTATGCTTTTTGCACAAACGTTCTATTTGCTTGAATAAAGGATGTTTTTCGTACTGGGCAATGTGCGCCTTTAGCCGCCAAATATCCGGAATTATCAATTCTATCTCTTTTTGATTGGCAAACCAGCCCGGATATTGCTTCTTAATCATCCAATAAGCTATAAATTCTTGATCAGCCTTAACTAAAGTGCGGCTAACCGCGATTAAAACAAACATCTCTATCTGTTCCTGGCTCACATAATGTTTTGGAAACTCAAGCCGTTTTAACATTTCTTGATGCATTGATTCTACGAAAATCCGCTCATGATCCAACAGTCCCAAAACATCCTCTATCTCCACTGCCATAATGCCAAAAAACCAATCGCGCACTGATCTTGCCGAGACATTGCTCTCCAACTTAAACGCATCCTGCACAGCCAAATACTTTTCTATCACTTTATCCACTTGGGACGCCGCTTCCGCGCTTACTTCTTCTTCCGGAATATAGCGCGCCAAGACCATCTCATCAATTAAATTCTGCGCGTCCGGCCTTTCGCGCGCAGAAAGCATTAACTGACGCTTAATAATGCGCCTAATCGCGTAGCGCCGCCAAAGATGCTCATCATGAAAGCCGACAATGTTTCGCAATCTTTCGTACCTTTCTATGTACTTGCCCATTCTCTTGTCTACTTTTAAGTCCTTGTTGCAGACATTATTCTTTTTGACAGTGGCGACTAATTGTTCCAGCAATTTTTTATCCATATTGTTTAATTAAAATCTTTAAATTGCTCTTTAATTTTAATTATTTTGTTCTCTGCCTCGTCTAATCTCTTCTTGCAAGTTTCAGCCAATAATAAAGCTTCTTTAAATTTAACGAGACCTTTTTCCAAATCCAAATTTCCCTGCTCAAACTCTTGAACAAGAGACTCTAATTTTTTAAATGATTGTTCAAAAGTTAAAATTTGACTTTGAGTTTTAAATTGTGGATTTGACATTTGAAATTTGAGCTTTAATTTTACCCTCCCATGGCCAAACAACAATCTCATCTCCAGATTTGACCTGCCTGCTTGATTTAACAATTTTCTCCCCCAATTTTACCACGCTATATCCTCTTTTTAAAACATGCCTTGGAGAATAACTTAACACTAGCTTATAAAGCGACTCATAAGCTTGCTTTTTTAGATTACAATACTTTCCAAAATTAGACAATAAGCCCGCGCGCATCGCCTCTACCGCCTCTTGTTTTTGAACATACGCCCGAGTAAAATTATCAAAATAAATCTTTAGAGAATTTAATAAATTGTGATGATAAGCAATGCGCTGTTTAAAAACATTATTAATAATGTTGACTTGATTAAACACTGCCTGTTGTTTTGCGCGCATAAATTGGCTAAAATACTGCCTGCAAAGACCGAGCCAAATGTTGACGCTTCTCATAAGCTCTTGACGATGAGGCGCGATTAGTTCCGCGGCATTAGACGGCGTTGACGCCCGCAAATCCGCGGCAAGCTCTGACAGAGACCAATCTTTTTCATGCCCCACGGCCGCCACTATCGGAATTGCAGATGAAAACACCGCGCGCGCCACTTCTTCGCTGTTAAATGATTGCAAATCTTCTAAACTGCCGCCGCCGCGAGTTAAAACGATAAGATCAACGCGGTTGTTGTTATTAAAATATTGCAATGCCCCGCAAATTTCCGCGATTGAGCCTGCGCCCTGCACCCTAACAGGCGCAAAATAAATATTAATGCCCCCAATTCGCGCTTGCAAAACTTTAATAAAATCACTGTAAGCCGCGGAATTCTCGCCGGTAATTAAGCCGACATTGCGCGGCAAAAAAGGCAAAGGCCGCTTGCGAGATTCGTCAAACAAACCTTCTGACTCTAATTGATGTTTTAGCTTGGATAATGCCCTGCGCAATGATCCTTCTCCAGACAGGCTCATCTCCAAAACCCGCAAGCCAAACCGTCCGCTTTTTGGCGAAAGCTGCGGCTTTACTTTGACTATTATTTCAACGCCTTCTTGCAATTCCACGCCCCATTGAAATTGATAGTTTTTTGGAAACCAGCAGTTTACTGTTGAATCCGCGTCTTTTAAACTAAAAAAGACTATCTGCTCGCGAAAAATTGATATGTCAGACGCTTCGCCTTTAATTTTAACGATCTCTTGACCCAACAAAGCATTAATATAATCAACAAAATCAGAAACTGAAAAAACATATTCTGCTAAATTCCATTCTATTTGGCCAGCTTTGCGTTTTTGAGATTCTATTTCTATGCGTCTTACTGCAGCTAAAGATAAATTTTTTAGTTGTTTATCATCCGTAGTTTTGAACAAAATTTTTAACTGATCCAGCGTCTGCTCTAAACATAAAACAGACAGAGTTTTTACTGCCTGTCTTTGCACTGTAATTGACGGGTCGTTTAATTTGGCCAAAACCGCGCTGATTATTTCTGTTTTTGACTGGTTTGACTCTGTCAGGTTTGACTCTGCGGCGCCATCAGCGATCATCTGCAAAGCTTTTTTTCTAATTGCGGCTTTGGAATTGTTAAGTTGCGCAAGGAGGTGCATAGTATCTTGAGCAGGAAAGCGGGAATCTATGCAATGGTAATTATTCGCATGAAAACTTCACCAGCACAGCTCCGCATCCTCGCCAATCAACTCTGCCAAATACTGCTTTACCTCGTACATTCCGCCGATTTTATCAATCAGCCCTTGCTCCAGCGCCATCTGTCC
>JBBTVS010000094.1:0-6524 GCA_038078695.1 Patescibacteria group bacterium | reverse complement strand
CTAATGGTAGGACAGCAGCCTTTGAAGCTGTTTATCTTGGTCCGAATCCAAGCCCCGGAGCCAAATTTAAAAAGGTCGGAAAGAGTTAAAATGTAATAACAATAAATCAAAAATATGTTATCTCAAATACCAATCAATCTTGAAAAAATAAATAAAGAAGATATAGATAAAGAAATTGCAAGAGTTGGCATGATAGCCGAATTGGATGCCGTGAGTCTTTACGAGCAATTAGCCGCGTATGCGCAAGACGAGAACGTCAAAAAAGTTCTTTTGGACATAGCTCGCGAGGAAAAAACCCATATAGGAGAATTTGAGGCGCTATTATTAAATAAAGATTTAGAACAAGTAAAAGAATTGGAAGAGGGTAAGAGAGAGGTCGCAGAGTTGACGGAATAAATAAGTTTATGCGGTTGGCGGGTTTTAATTTATGGCAAGAAGCCGAGATTTTTTCTCGGTTTTTGTATTTTTTAGGAAATGGTCTTGACTCATAATTATAAATATGTTATTGTTTTATGTAAAAATAAATCGCAATAACATATGAACACATCAGACCGCGAGCAATTAAACAATAATTCAAGCAATACAACAGCTAAATCAATTATCAACCCCAACGATTTAACGCAGTGTTTGTTATCCTGCTTAAACGAGCGCGAACAAAATATCGTAAAATCACGTTTCGCGTTGGAGGGGATAAAAAAGGAAACTTTAGAAGCGATAGGAGACAGATATCAGATTACCCGCGAGCGCGTGCGCCAGATAGAAAACGCCAGCTTAAACAAAATTAAAAGGCTTATAAAATATAAAGAGATTTTGCAGAATTTAATCAATGAGATTGATAAAATTTTGGATAAATTCGGCGGCATACTGGCGCATCATCATTTAGTAGAAGAATTACTGGATTTATTTAAAATCAAAAAAGTAAAGCAAGATGTCCAAAAAGAGAGGAATCAATTTGATTTTGTGTTAAAAAGGTTTATAAACGAATTTTTCCATTTTGAAACAGCCAAAGATATATATAAAGAATGCTGGAGCAAGCATAAGAGCTTTTTTCGTCTTTTAAAAGGGTCGTTAGAAGAAATTGAACAATGTTTAATAAAACATGCCAAACCTTTGTCTCATCGCAAGATTGCCGAGCATTTAAATCGACCTCCAGATTCTATTTATTCTTATTTGCAATTAAGCAAGAATCTAATTCAAGATCCTTTTGGCAATTGGGGAATGAGCCATTGGCCCGAGGTGAGCCCCAAAAGAATGGCTGACAAAGTTTATGTGGTTTTAAAAAAATATGCCCAGCCCTTGCATTATAAAGATATCGCTCTTTATATAGAAAAGCATTATAACAAAAAAAGCCATGCTCCAACAGTGCATAATGAACTGATAGCTGATCCCAGATTTGTGTTAGTGGGCAGAGGCATTTATGCTTTAAGAGAATGGGGATATGTGCCTGGCACAATTAAGAATATTGTTGAACAAACCTTATCCAGCAGCAAAAAATCTTTATCCAAAGATGAGATAATGGAAAGAGTGCTAAAACAACGGTTAGTGGCCAGATCAAGTGTTTTATTGGCTATTAACAACAATAAAAATATCAAAGAAATAGCAAAAGATCAGTATATATTAAAAAAAGATTAAAAAAACGCGCCCTATTTTAAATAATGCCAATCGGTTTTGATTTTAATTTTTGGCAAAATTTGCATTATAATAATATTTTCGTTCTTGCTTTAGAGCTGCTTCTCTGCGGGGGGTGGCTTTTTATTTTATGGCAATTTTGGGCGCCTTTTAAAGAATTTTGGATAAATTGGCGACAGGAAATTTTTGCCGGAGAGAATCCAAATGTGCTTATGGAAATAAATATTCCGACCAATAACGAAAGAAATATAGAAGCTATTGAGCAGCTTTTTGCGCAAATTCATGGCCTGCGCCGTACATTTACTTGGTGGGAAAAATGGTGGAAAGGTCAGTTTGTTTTAAAGGTTAGTCTAGAGATAGTCAGTTTTGAGAGTTACATTAGATTTTATATCCGCTCGCCTTATAAGCTTCAGCATTTAATTGAGCATGCGTTATATTCGCAATATCCGGAAGCAGAACTAAAGATAATCAAGGATGAAGATGATTTTATTCATCTTTTTCCTAATCAAATGCCTGATTCTGAATTTGATATGTTAGGGACAGAATATATTTTATCAAAACCGCAGTATTATCCGATTAAAACTTATAAAGAATACGAACAAAGTACAACTGGCGAGCATTTGGATCCCATGCGGCATATGCTGGAGTTGATGTCCAATTTAAAAGAAGGTGAATATCTGTGGTATCAGCTAGTAATTGTACCGGAATATGAGGAATGGGCGCAAGGCAAAAGAAGTAAGTTGGATGTACTGTTGGGACGCGGAGATTTAGAAGGAGCGGGAAAAAGCGATTCAATTTTAAAATTATTTTTCGGTCATATTTTTAGCATGATAAAGTACATAATACTTGCGCCGATAAGCATTTTGCGCGAAATTTACCGCCAGCTCTTTGCAGGCACAGGCAAAATTATACTTTCTCAAGTTAAAGACCATACTTATCAAGAATTCGGCCGCCAGCTAAAAGGAACAGGCAAAGAGTTTAAAGACCAGATAGTTTGCTTGCATGAGGCATTTTTAAGCCAATTTAGAAAAAAAAAGCCGTCAGCTTTAAAACCAGATGAGGCGCGCATAGTTCTTGAGAATCAAATAAATATGAATCCGCCAAACATTAACATTAATATGCCGCCTACCGTACTGCCTTCTGAATATATATTCAAGACCTTAAAACAGAAGCGAGTAATAGACGCTGTAGAGAGAAAGTTATCACAGCATATTTATAAGACTTGCATTAGAACTATATATCTTGCCAAAAAGCCGGTGTTTGCCAAATTTAGGTTTTGGTCGGAATTGCATGGCGTGTTTAAACATTTTAGCGACATTGATTATAATATACTTGTTCGCGGCATGTGGTCCAAAACAACCGCTGATTATTTTTTCGCTAAAATACGGAAAAGACGGCGGCAAAAAGCTTTGATCTTTAATGCTAAGGGCCGTGATTGGTATGCAGGAGATGAATGGAATTACTTGAGCACAGAAGAATTAGCAACTTTATGGCATTTGCCTTTAAATAAGGATTTATTAGCCAATTGCAGTACAGTTCAAGGTCCCGTCAAACCGCCGCCGCCCGCGGAAAGAGTTAGAGCTGGCTTCCAAAAAGAAAAACTTTTGGATGGCATTGATGCTAAATCTGTACCGAATAATTTGCCTGTCACTGAATACGAGCCCTATAATTATAGTTAAAATTTATGGTTTTAAAACCTTATTACAATAAAGACGTTACAGTTTTTGCTCAAACCAATTTTCGCGACCAGCGAAAAATTTTTGGCATCAAGCGCGCTGATCGGCGCCGGCATATGTATGCGATAGGCAAAACAGGCATGGGCAAGACTTCTATGCTGGAACATATGATAGTGCAGGACATTAGGAGCGGCGAGGGTGTCTCTGTTTTAGATCCGAAAGGAGATTTGATTAGACAAATTTTGCACTATATTCCAGCTTCTAGAATAGGAGATGTGATTTATTTTAATCCTGCGGACATTGAATATCCGATAGCTTTTAATTTACTGTTTCATCAGGAGAGCGGTTTGGAAGTCCAAGAATCCATTAACTGTTTAGCCGCTATTTTTAGCGATTTATGGAAAGATGTGTGGGGAACGCGGTTTGAGTATGTTTTTAAGAATATTTTATTAACTTTGATGGCAGATGAAAATAACACAATTTTGCATATATTGCCGCTTTTGACTGATCAAAATTTTCGCCAACGGCTTTTGGGCAAGGTAAGCGACCCGGGCTTACTGGATTTTTGGTTAAGGGAGTATGGAGAATCGCCGGAGAGATTTGAAGCTCAAGCTATAGAGCCATTGCGCGATAAGATCGGGCAGATAATCAGCAATCCGTTAGTTCGCAATATTGTAGGCCAAGCTAAGACAAGTTTTAATTTCGCCGAAGTATTAAATCAGAAAAAGATAGTATTAATGACTTTGAATAAGAATGAAATAGGTCAAGATGCGGTTAAGATATTCGGCTCTTGTTTTATTTTAAAATTATTGATGCAGATTAAATCTTTTAAAACCAATAATTATTTTTTATCGGATTTCTATCTTTATCTTGACGAATTTCAAAATTTTACTGATCAGCAGTTAGTAGAGATCGTCACTTCTTCTGATTATGGCTTAAATTTAATTTTAACTAATCAATATTTAGACCAGGTTTCAGAACCTTTGGCTAAAGCTATTTTTGGCAATGTCGGAACTTTAGCGGCATTTAGACTTGGAGCGTCTGATGCGGAGGTGCTGTCAGAAGAATTTAAGCCTAAAGTCGTTTCAGATGATTTAATAAAATTGCCTAAGCATAACATTGTTTTAAAACTGTCAATTGATGGAGAGACTTCCGCGCCGTTTACAGCGGTTACCTTGGAGCCTTTGCCGGCTATAGGTTTGGCAGATAAAATTATAAATTACAGCAGAAAGATGTATGGCCATAATAAGCAGGAGGTGGAAGATGATTTACTTAATAGTTTGGGCATGAAGACGCATGTTGAGCCTTCTTTTAAAGCTTTCCGCAGAAAATTAAGCGCCATAGCTCACAAATCAAATATTGATAAACCGATTGACGTTGTTCCAGATTCTCCTACGGCTAAACCACGGAGCGCGCCTACCGAAGAATCTTTACAGCTTCATGAATTAGCGCCAGGCCAGGAGGCGGAATTTTAATGTTGACCCGTGTCTATTTATTTGTTATCCTTGTTAATAAAGGTTTTTATTTGTTTATGAAAATAATCAGCAGACAATTTTTTGTTTTTATTTTACTGTCCGCAGTATTTTTTATTACAGGCATAGGAGTTGGCCAAAATATTAAATTAGAAAGAGAGCTGTCGTCTAACTCTTCTAAATTAAATTTATCAATCAGTAATGACAATCCTGATTTTGTAGATAAAACAATAGATTTTGATTTATTTTGGGATGTTTGGCAGGCTTTGGAAAACAAGTATTATCAAGCTGAATCTGTTACTGATCAAGATTTGTATTATGGCTCTATTCGAGGCATGGTCGGCGCATTAGACGATCCTTACACAGTATTTTTTAATCCAGAGGAAGCGGAAGAATTTAATCAAGAGATGGAGGGCAAGTTTGAGGGCATTGGCGCGGAAATAGGCATCAAGAATGATATTTTAACTATTATATCGCCTTTGTCTGGCACTCCGGCAGATTTAGCCGGTCTTAGGCCAGGCGACAAGGTGCTGGCTATTGATGACTTTGATACATCCAATATTTTTGTGGAAGAGGCTGTGCGCAGAATTCGCGGTCCGCGCGGAAGTTTAGTGATTTTGAAAATTTTGCATAAAAACGCGGAAGCTTCAGAAGATATTTCTATAATGCGCGATGAAATTATAATTCCTACAATCAGCTCTGAAATGAAAGGCCAAAACAAAGATATAGCTTATTTGCGCATTTTTAGTTTTATTGATAATACAGCTCAAGATTTTGAAAAAACCGTGAACTTATTATTAAAACAAAAACCAAAAGGTTTGATTTTGGATCTGCGATCAAACCCAGGCGGCTACCTAGATTCCGCGGTTAAAATAGCCGGTTTTTGGGTTAAAGACGGCGCTCCAGTGGTTTTAGAACGGTTTGCCGATGATAAAGATCAAGTTTATAAATCAGCCGGACCTGCTATTTTAAAAGATTTAAAGACTATAGTTTTGGTAAATGAGGGTTCTGCCTCTGCCTCGGAAATACTTGCCGGAGCCCTCCGTGATTATGATTATGCCGTGATTGTCGGGGAGCAGACATTTGGCAAGGGTTCGGTTCAAGATTATTCGTCCCTTCCGGGCGGGTCTGCGCTTAAAGTTACAGTTGCCGAGTGGCTAACGCCCGGAGGCGCGAGCATCAACAAAGAAGGCATTGCGCCGGATATTGCAGTAGAAATGACAGCAGATGATTATAACAAAGATCTTGATCCGCAGCTCCAGAGGGCAGTGGAATTATTAGAGTAAATTTAAAATTAGATGATGTATGAAGCAATCAAAAAATCAAATAACTAAAAGAAGCGAAGATTATGCAAAGTGGTATTTAGATGTTATTGCGGCGGCAGATTTAGCCGAGCACTCTCAAGTTAAGGGATGTATGATTATTAAGCCTTGCGGTTATGCTTTATGGGAGGCTATGCAGGATATATTGAACCAGAAATTTAAAGCTACCGGTCATCAAAATGCTTATTTTCCTTTATTTATTCCTAAATCTTTTTTAAACAAGGAAGAAAGCCATGTGGCGGGATTTGCTAAAGAATGCGCAGTGGTAACTCATTATCGCTTAAAACAGGACCCAAGAGGAGAAGGGTTAGTGATTGATCCAGAAGCCAAGCTGAAAGAAGAGCTGATTGTCCGCCCGACTTCTGAAACTATTATCAACGCTTCTTATGCTAATTGGGTAAAGTCATGGCGGGATTTGCCTATTT
>JBBTVS010000093.1:0-10674 GCA_038078695.1 Patescibacteria group bacterium | reverse complement strand
GAATTTTTGACTTTTGCGATATTTGACTTACCGGTCCTGATCCTAATTCTAAAGTAGCCAAATATACTTTTGCTTGTTTTTCGTTAAGTCCAAATTGTTTTAAAGCAGTTTTGAGGTGCATAAAATAAAGTTAAATCTCAAATGTCGGTAGTTTCGACGACAAATCCACAGAAAATATTAGCGTATTGTAGCCAAAAAGTCAAGGAGTGCTATAAAATTTGTCGGGATTGTTGATTATTTAAAGTAATGTGGTAAATTCTGCTGTTGACCTAAAGGAGGTGGAAAAAATGTCATTAATTGTGGCAAAAAAAGGCGATGAAGAAAACATCGCCAAATGGGGAGTAATGGACTACACCCACAATCATAAAGTGGGGACAATCCTCACTTTAGATGGGATAGGGTTTGAAAGGGGCGAGTACCAAGTTCTCCAAGTCTCTAAAGTGGAGAATATAAAGATAATTCAACCCCAGTTTTATCCAAAATACTTCATTAATGAATTCGATGGAAGTATGGAAAAAATAACGGTTGAGTTTATGTCAAAAAAAACTACCTTCTTGGTAGCAAAGGGTGTCAGTCCATTTTGGTGGGATTTTGGGATTAAATCTTAATCAAAAAACGCATTTGCTAAACCATAAAGGAGGTGATTTTTTAAGCAAATGCGTTTTTTTAATCGGCGCATCTTGAAGTTAGATGCGGCTGATGAGGAAACATTCCGGCGCGCTAACCGCTCGCGCCACATAGATAGAGAGAAAATGCCAATAGAAATTTCCACTGCCGTGATTGACATTCCTGCAATCTGTGCCAATTTTGATTCCATCAGAAGTCAAAATTATGTTGAGATTCTTGACATCAATCCTTATTCAATAAACGTAAGCTTAATTAAATAATCTTAGCCATCTGTTTTAAAAATTTATGAATTGGCATAATGCATATTTTACCATTTCGCATTTCTCTTTCTCCTAAATAAACAAAATAAGCTTTAGCTGTTGGGTAATCTTTTAAAAAAGCTTTCAATCCCCGCAAATGTTTATTTGACGGCTTTTTGGTTCGTTTAACTTCAATCGCAACTATTCCTCGCTTGCCGTATAAAATAAAATCTACTTCCAATTGATTGGCGGTGCGCCAATAAAATAAAGAATAGCCTAAGTCCAAATAATCATTTATGGCTTTAATTTCTTGATAAATAAATGTTTCCAGAGCCGCTCCTTCAATTTCCTCAGGCAGATCTAACGGACCTTTGGGGCGCAGCGTTCGATATACGCCCGCGTCAAAAAAATAAAATTTTGAATGCAGAATTAAGCGGCGCTTGGCTCTTTTGGTAAAAACAAACAAGCGATCGCCAATCATCATATCTTCTAAAATAGAAAAATAATTTTCAACTACTTTGCGATGACAAGCGCACTCTCTAGAAATTTCAGACATATTTAAAACTTCTCCCTGGGAAAAACTGGCTATTTCTAAAAATCTGGAAAAAGCTCCTAAATTCCGCGTTAATCCTTCCTGAAGCACCTCTTCGCGAAGATAGGTAGTTACATAAGATTCCAAATAGCGCTTTACATCCGGCTCGTTAAAAGTGGCTGGCAAATGTCCGTAAATTAAAGCATGCTGAAGATTAAAATTATTTTTTAACTCTAAAACAGTTAAAGGATAAAAATGGTAAGTTAAAGCGCGGCCAGCCAGTAAATTAACTTCTCTATGCTTTAATTTTCTAGAGCTTGATCCTGTTAAAATAAATTTTAATTTATGTTTTTCAATTAAGCGATGAACTTCATTTAAAAGCGCGGGAATTTTTTGCACTTCATCAAGAATTATCCAATCATTAAAATCACGGGGAATAAAATTTTCTAACCGTCCGGGGTTTGCTAAAAAATCATTATAAAGTTCAGATTCCAATAAATCTAAATAAACAGCTTTTTTAAAATGAGCTTTTAGCCATGTTGTTTTGCCGGTGCCTCTAGGTCCGAATAAGAAAAAACTTTTATTAGCTGGTGGTTGAATAATTCTTTGATACATAACTCCATTTTACACTATTTTTTGGAGTTTGCAAGTAAAAAATGCATTTTTACCGCTCTCCACTAATATCATACTATAAAACTGCAACGATAACAAGAAATTCACCCTCCTAAATTTGGCTCTTTTTCATAAACCGGCTTTACCGGTTGAGTAAATGTTTTAAACTTGCTTATTCTTTGTAAAGCTATACTGACCTTCTCGCCCTGCTCAATTCCCAAAACCGGCGCATTCCACGCAAATCCAAGCGCATTTGCGCAAACCACGCCAGTGCGAATTGCGGAAAATCTGCCTTTTGGACCTTTAACTACAATAATGCCCTGAATTTTATCTTTCTTACTTTTGACTACCTCATCAATAGTCTTCAGCAATTTTTCCGACTCATCGCGCTTTACTGCTTGAGTTTTGCATAAGATCTTCTGACCCCGCTGATTGTACAGCGCGACTTCTAATGTTTTTTCTAAAGTTGTGTTGATGTATAAAATCATTATAAAATTTCTAATTGACCTAATTTCTCTCTCCCCTCGTCTCCTCAAACGCTCTTTCCAGCATCTTGACATCATCTTCAGTCTGCGCAACTCCGCGACGCTCAAACATTCTTTTCTGGCATCGTATTGCAGCGTCCAGTTCAAATTCTTTCTGACTGTCATCCGGCATTTTCATTACAAACGAACCGACATTCTCATCAATCACTCCAAATAATTGCGCATAAACGCCTATAATTTTGCCTGTATATATTGATGTGTTGATTGCCGCTTTAGCATAATCGCCTATAACGGATCCCAAAAACTGCTGACCGGTATCAATTCTGTCAGATTTGACATTTGACATTTGACATTTGACATTGCCGTATGTATTCTTTAAATTTGAACAGCTCGTGCCTGCTCCCAAATTTACCCAAGAGCCAATATACGAATCGCCGATAAAACCGTAATGCGCTTTATTTGTGTACGGTTGAAAAATTGATCCTGAAACCTCGCCGCCGATTTTGCAATGATGTCCTATTGATGTGTTTTTCCGTATCTGACTATGCGGCATAATTTGACAATTTTCACCAATGTAGCACGGTCCCTCTATATAACTAAAAGGACCAATCTTAACTTCGTCATCAATTACAATTTGACCGCCTGACGGATCAAAAACTACATACTGACTAATAACAATATTATTGCCAACATAAACATCTTTTGGACTTTCATAGGCTTTGAGATTTGAGTTGTAGTTTTGAGTTTTGAGTTTTAAGATTTGAGTTATGCTATCTCTCAACCAAACTATTATCTCCCACCAAAACTTAAAACCCGGATGCTCTAAATTACCCAATCTCATCCCGCAAATCTCTATATCTTCTAAATTTTTTATTAAAGTGATTGGATACATAATTTGCGCCATTCGTTCCAAAATCCAGGAAATGATTTAGCCGTACATCCAGGATTTTCTATTATCATATCAGGAATAACTAATTTAGCAACAGCAAAAGCCATCGCCATGCGATGATCATTGTAAGTCTTAACCTTTATCATGTTTTTCTGCCTGCCCGCCATGTTGACGGGTTTATCTGTCTCTCTGTTTCTAAGTTCCGGCCTGCCAACAATCTCTAACCCGTCTTTCTTTTCTTTAATCTCTATGCCAAATTTTCTAATTTCTGTCGCCAGCGCGCGCAGTCGATCGGTTTCTTTAATTCGCAAGTTAGCGACATTGCGAATAACCGTTCTGCCTTTCGCAAATATCGCCAAAACCGCTAAAGTCGGCACCATGTCAGGCATACAATTCATATCAACACTGATGCCAGACAAACTCCCACTGCCTTTAAATATCAAACAGTCTTCTCTAATTTTTAATTTTAAATTGCAATTTTTAATTTTTAATTTTAAATTTTTAATTTGCTCTAACACCTCCACAAATTTAATATCGCCTTGCTTTGACATCATACTTAACCCGGGAAATCGCACTGTTTTACCAGTAAGCGCGGCTCCGGCCATAAAATAACTTGCAGCCGAGGCATCCGGCTCTATTTGATAATCACAAGCTCGGTATTTTTGATCTACTTTGACTTTAAAATGTCTATAATTTTGATTGATAACTCTGACGCCAAAATCCCGCATTGTTTGAATAGTCATATCCACATACGGCTTTGATGTCAACTCGCCAATTATCTCTATCTCCGTATCCTTATCAAAATACGGCGCGCAAAGCAAAATTGACGACAAATACTGGCTTGACGCATCGCCTTTTAATTTTATCTTTCCGCCTAAATTCGTAATTCGTAATTCGTAATTAGTAATTCGAATTGGCGGGCATTCATTCTCTTTTACCGACTCAGCGTGAATTCCCAACTCTCCCAGCGCTTCTAATAAATCTCCTATCGGCCTTTCCATCATTCTTTCTGATCCCGTTAAAATGACTCCTTGATCATCGTCTCTAAGTTTTAAGTTTTTAGCTGTAGTTTTTAGCTTTTCGCTTTTAGCTTTTCGCTTTTGATAAACAATCAATCCAATCAAACTCGCCAAAAACCTCATCGCGGTCCCGGTATTGCCGACATAAATTTGACCCTTAGGCAATCTTAATCTCTCCTGCCCGCCTCTAATCTCTAAATGCTCTTGACATTTGGATTTTGACATTGATTTGACATTTGGATTTTGACATTTGACATCTATATGTATTCCCATCTTCTTCAGCGCCTCTGCCATCATCAAACTATCCTCGCATTCACCATATCCAAAAAGCCGCGTCCTGCCATCCGCAAGCGCGGCGCAAATCAAAGCGCGGTTCGTATAGCTTTTGGATCCCGGAAGATTAATGTTGATAATTGGCTTGACAGTCATAAAAAATATTATAAAAATATTCAAGCAGAGCTTGTAAAAATCTCTGAACTGATCGCAGAATTAAACACAACCAAATAAATCAACTAATCATTTTAACTGCCTCTGTCAGCAAATCTTTAATTTTCTCGCTTAATTCTTTAATCTCTGACTCATAATTGATACTAGAATCTTTTGCAGTATTTGATTCAAGATTGCTTTTTAGCTTTAGCAGCTTATTTATTATATCTTCCCAAAAAGAACGCGCATTATCTTCTCTCACAAACCAAAACGAATCTTTTAATAAGTTTATTCCTTGAGACACTATTAACGAATCTTCTAAATTAGAGTTTAATAAGTTGGCTATTCGGTAAATTAAGTCATCTTTTTCTTCTAAAAATTGACTGTCTTCCTGCTGGTGCATAGCTTCTACATCCTTTGACTGCACATATTTAACTAAATCTCTAATCAATTTAACAAAATAGAGCTTATCAACAGTTAAAGAGTCTTGATGCTCAGCAATCTCTTTTTCTGTCAGATATATGTCTTGACTAATACGCATCGATCTTTGCCGATCCGAGGGACTCAAAAATGGCATCGCATCTTTTATAAGTTCTTGCGTAAAATCCATAAAAGCCTCTCTCTCTATCCTGCTCTCACTGCCAATAGAACATTTTAATAATCTGTCCGCAAAAGCCAGCCACTCCTCTTTTGTTTTTGCCGGATTGCTTTCTTTTTCTATTGGAATAAAATTGTTAGGTTTTTCTGGATTCATAAAAAAATAAAAATAAATAATGCAAAATTATTCAGATAGCACATCTATTGCCTTTGGTTCAACAACCTCTGTTAAATCATTCTGCAAATCAGCTAATGAATTACCCATCCGCCCTAAAAGGCTGGGTTTAGATTTAATAAAGCCTATAAAAATGCGCAACTTTATAAATACTTTTTTAAGGCTGATAACTGTTCTTTTAATTGTTGTTCTTTCTGACCGCCTAAAATAGTCTGATTCTCTGACATTATCAAACCTTTATCAGTTAACTCTATTAGTTCAATCAATCGCTCTGCCACCTCGGATCTGTCAAATTCTATCTCGCCTATATCCTCAAATTGAGACAAATATTGTGACTTGTGTTGCAATAGAATAAAATATTTATAAATAGAGCTTAATTTTTGCACTTCTGTTGCTGATAAATTAAGTAGACCATTATCGTGTAAATAATGAATTTGTTCATCTGTATTAGCTGGCATATCAATTAATATATTCTGTCGTCCTTTATGTACTTGATGCAAAGCAGAAATTTCCAAAGCCAATTGCAAAAAACGCAATGGGCCAAATTTAAAAGCATTTGATTTTCCTCTCTCTTTTCTACCTTGAATCTGTCCATAATATGCAATGCCTTTTTCTAAATTAAAGTTTGGCACAGGCGGTTTATAATATTGATTCAAGCCTGTAAAAATAACTTGCAGATAATCATTCTGTAACCTGTCGCGTAGAATATCTAAGCACTGCTCTGAATCTTCTTTACTTATCATATACTGCTCTATCTGTTTCTTTGCTTGTCTTAAAAAATCTGCATTTCCTGCTAAAAGATTGCTATTAATCACCCTGGATGGATATAAATCTCCTGTCTTTTGATATTGCAATAAACTATTATAATCTAAGATATCTTTAATCTCATACTCTGGCGTGAAATACTTGCGATAGTATTTATTTTTTAATAAAGACTGTATAACTTCTTTAATTTGACCTATCTCAACACATTGATCTTTTATCAATATGACTAATTCGATAGAAGAAAATCTAACTATCGCTTGTCCGCCTCGTTGAGAATCTAATCTATAGCCTTTGAAAGCTTTCTCTAAACGTCCATCACTACCTATAGTAATAATACTCCAATTATCTTTGCTATCTTTTGCATCTTCCAATTTAGTATTTAAAACAAGACTGAAATGATTTTGTAAACTATAATTAAAACTCTTCAATAGTTCATAATAAACATCCTCGGTTTTTCTATCTCCTCTCGCTTCTACAGTAAAAGGATTCATTAAATCAGGGCATTCTTTTTGCAATAATGCTTCTCTGTTTATCTTCTCCTCTTTTCTCACTTCTGCTTTAACTAATGGACAGTGAAAATTTTCAATTGCTGATAAAAAATTTTCTTATTATCTATATTAATTCTTTCCATAAAATTCCTCCACCCATCTCTCCGCATTTAAAATTGATTGCCCAGCCGCGCCGCGAATGGTGTTATGACCTAAAATAGTCATCTTGACGCCATTTTCCAGCACCGAATCCTTTCTGATTCTGCCGACAGTGATTGACATTCCAGCGCCGGCTAATCTATCAAGTTTTGGCTGTGGACGAATAGGATCATCGCTTACTATAATCAATCTTTCCGGAGAAGAAGGCGTTTTTTTAAATTTTGACTCAAAATTATACAATATTTTTTTAACTTCGTCAATAGTTGCCGGCTTTTTCAAAGAAACATGCAAATCTTCAAGATGCCCATCTATTACAGGCACTCTCTGACAACTCGCAGATATTTTAATGTCAGCTGGCACTATTTTGACATTTGGATTTTGGATTTGATTTGACATTTGATATTTGAGACTTGACATTTTACCCAATATCTTAAGCGGCTCCGCTTCCACCTTCTCCTCCTCTCCAGCAATATACGGCAGAACATTATCAACAATATCTAAAGAAGCGACCCCAGGATACCCGGCGCCAGAGATAGCCTGCATAGTGGAAACTACTACTTCTCTGACTCCGAACGCGTCATCTAATGCCTTAAGCGGCAAACACATTATAATAGTAGTGCAATTTGGGTTTGTGACAATAAAACCTTTCCAGCCGCGATTTTTCTGCTGAACTTTAACTAACTCCATATGATCCGCATTGATCTCGGCAACCACTAAAGGCACATCCTCTTCCATGCGAAAAGCAGAGGCATTTGAAAAAACTTTATATCCTGCTTTGGCAAATTGCGGCTCAACTTCTTTGGCAATATCGCTCGGCAAAGCGGAAAATACTATTTCAACATCTTTCCCTTCTAATTCTTCTATTTTAGCTTCTTTGACTACTAACGATCTCACTGCCTCTGGCATCTCTCTGCCTATCAGCCAATTGCAGACTTGACCATACGGCTTGCCTGCCGAACGATCTGACGCCAATAATGCCTTAATTTTAAAATAGGGATGATTTGTCAGCATTTGGACAAATCGCTGTCCAACTATGCCGGTTGAACCAAGAATTGCAATGTTAATTGAACGCATAAATTTATATTTTATGAACTATGACTCTATAAACTCTTTATGAAAAATCTTCACTAACTTCTTTACTTGTTCTGATTCAACCACCACCTCCAGCCGCACGCAATTATGATACGGAAAAGCTCCCAAGCATGCCTCTGAATAATAACTATGCAATAAATGATTAACCTTCTCAACCGTATGCCAATCTAATCTGCCGATAACATTAATCATGGAAACATTTTGACATCTCAACTCATAGTTAAACTTTTGAATTTGACGCTCTGCCAAATTAAAATTATGACTATTCTTTTCAACAACAATATACAAACTGTCCATGGTATTCCTAATTAAAACCATATTAATCCCGATCTTGTCGGGGCTGATAATGTTTGCAATCTCCAAAAGCGCGCCAGGGTGCTTGATTTTATCGCCAGTGATAACTAATAAACGCAACTTGTCTTTTGAACTGATGATTTTAACGCCGGCTTTAGCATTTGAGCCATAACGGGTAATCACTGTTTTTTGGCGCGGATTTTGGATATAGGAAACTTCTACTGTTATGCCTGCCTGCCGCACCGACCGCATTGCTTTATCATGTATCACCTTGCCAGACTCCTCTGCCTCTTCGTAATTCAGCGCTTTGACGCTTTTGACATCTCTGACGATTTTAGGATCCGCACTTAAAACGCCAGCAACATTTTTCCACAAAATTACTTTTGATGCGGAAAGCGCCGCGCCTACTAAGCAAGCGGTGGTATCAGATCCTCCTCTGCCCAAAGTCGTAGTCTGACCTCGTCTATTTATTCCTATAAATCCTGTAATTACCGGCACAATATATCTACTTTTACCTTTTGACTTGCACTTTTCACTTTTAACTTTTAACTTTTCACTTTTAATCTGTGTTCTAATTTCTTTTACGCTTTGAGCATACAAGACATTCGCATCCCCAAAATTATCATCAGTAATTATGCCCAACTCTTCCCCTGTAAACCTGACTGCCAAAATTCCATTCTGACGCAAAAGCTCGGTAAAAAGCAAAGACGCCCACTTCTCCCCATAAGCCAAAACTCTATCACGCACAACCGCCTTATTTTTTACACTTCTTATCATCTTTGCATCTCGTAATAAATGATTAAATAAATTTGAAATTTGACATTTGGATTTGATTTGACATTTGGATTTTGACATTTGAAATTTAGACAGCCATTTTTCATGCAAATTCCACAATCTGTCAACCTTCTGTTGATCATATCTCTCGCACAACTCAACTAACAAATCCGTCACTCCTTTTAGCGCAGAAACCACGACTACCGGTTCTTGTCCGGCTTTTAATTGACTTTTGATATTTTTGACGGCGAGCTTGACCAATTGCGGATCCCCCATAATCTCGCCGCCGAATTTGTTTACGATCATTGTTCTTTAATACTCTCATTAATTTTGACGCCAAAATGCCTGCCGCAACTCTCTTCAACAAATCCTAAAACCTCATCGCCAAGCGTCAATTGAGTAATGGATCGCGCTGACCCATCAGGCGCAGTTAATCTAATAGTCTCCGCATTCTGCATCACTAAAGTAATCTGAAGTTTTTGATATTCTGCCTTAACTAATAACACAGGCCGCTTCTCTATCTTCGCGCGTCCGACATAAACAACTTGAGTATTGCCTTGGCAATCGCAGACAATAACGCTCATACCGGACTTTAACTCTCCTGCATAACAAGTCTTGCCCTCCGGAAGCCTAACATACGCATGCACTGCGCCAATATTAACCCTAAACGGCCGCGGATCGCAATAGGGCGATTTGACATTCTCGTTATAAACTAAAAACATAGCTGAAGCCGAATCTCCAGCCAACATTCCCTGTCCAGGCGCTAAAATTGACGCGGTATCAACGCACACGCGATCGCCAAGTCCCAAAATTTCTGTGCCGACAATTTTAAATTTGACTAATTGAAGCCGCTCATTATTGGCCTTTTGAATAACCTCGCCTGTCTTTTTGATCTCCGGTAAATCATCTGACTCTAATAATACGCCGTCAGCGCCTCTCTCCATAGTTTGAAGAGCGACTTTTGCTTGCTCTGCCGTGGAAACTGTCTGAATTAAATTTGACGTTTTTGAAAGCAAATTTTCAAGCGGAATAATTGTCCAGTCTTTGTTTTTGATGATAACTGGAATTTGACCTTTGTGTTTTTCAACCTCTTCTTCCCGCTCTTTACCATCAATCAAAACTTCAGCGACATTTTTGCCTAAAATCAAATCAGCGTCTTTTGACGCGGAAATAATCTTAGTCTTTGCCAATGATTTTACTTCTTTAATTTCATTTGCGGGCGCATGCACAGCATTAGCGCCTGACTCTATCGCCGCAATAATTAACTTTTTATTATATTTTATTGGTTTGTACCAAAATAATTTCATAAATAAAGCGAAAAGTGTAAAGTTAAAAGCGAAAAGCCACAGCTTAAAGTCAAAAACTTCTATAAACTTTACGTTTTACGCTGTGGTTTTGAACTTTTCACTTTTAGCTTTTAGCTTATTAATTTTAATTTATCCATGCACTGCCGCGCAAACCCGCTTGACGGTTTCTATAACATCCTCCGCCTGAAACACAT
>JBBTVS010000092.1:1172-10026 GCA_038078695.1 Patescibacteria group bacterium | reverse complement strand
TTAATAATTTTAGCGCGGTTTGCTTAAAATATACTTTTTAGCCTATGGAAATTTTTCGCGCTTATGATATTCGGGGGGAATATCCCAAAGACATAAATGACAATGGTGTTTATAAAATCGCCAGAATTTTAGTTCGCAATTATCAAGTTAAGACATTAGTTATCGGCAGAGACATTAGCTTAGCCAGTCCTAAAATTCATCAAGCCATAATCCACGGGGCTTGCGACCAAGGCGCGCAGGTTTTTGATTTAGGCATTGTCGGCACTGATGTAGTTTATTTTGCTGCCGGGCATTATGGGTATGATTTAGGCATTGAAGTAACCGCCTCGCATTCAGCTGGACATTTAAGCGGCATTAAAATGGTTGGAAAAGGGGTAAGTCCGATTGCTCAAGGTTTTGGCATGGAAGAGCTAAAACAGGATTTTTTGAATTATCAAGAAAAAAAGCCAGTTGAGCTAAGGGGTCAAATTGGAAAAAAACATGTTTGGTCTGATTTTATCCGTCAAGTATTGTCGTTTGTTGAGCCCAAATCCATCAAGCCTTTAAAAATAGTTGTTGACGCCTCTAATGCCGTCGGCGCAATAGAAATTGATCAATTAAAAAAAGTCCTAACGCAAATAGAGTTTATTAAATTAAATTGGGAGTTAGACGGCAATTATCCAGGTCATCAGCCCAACCCGTTTTTGGAAAAAAATCGGCGGCAATTAGTCAGTAAAGTCAAAGAAACCAAAGCTGACTTAGGCATTGCTTTTGACGGCGACGCGGATCGCATTTATTTTGTTGATGAAAACGGCGATTTTATTTTTGGCGTTTATGTCAATGCTTTAATTGCCGAAAAAATGTGCCGGAAAAATCCAGGCAGAACAGTTTTGCATGATGTGCGGGCTAAGCGCTTTATCATTAAAAAAATTAAAGAGGCCGGCGGTATTCCTAAAATTGAATTAGTCGGGCACGCTTTTTTTAAACAGCGGATGAAAAAAGAAAACGCGCTTTTCGGCGGCGAGTCATCAGGCCATATTTATTATAATTTCGGCGATTATATGGCGGAAAACAGCTTAATTGCGTTAGTCCAAATTTTAGAGATTATCTCGCAAACCGACAAGAGTTTGAGCGAGCTTACAAGAGAAGCCAGGATCAATTATCCTGTAAGCGGGGAATATAATTTTTTTCTGCCCGGCTTTGGCAAAAATGATGATTTAACTTCAGAGGCAATAGAAGTTATGAATAGAATTATTGAAAAAATCAAAGCGAAATATGCGGACGCCAAAATTTCTGATTTTGATACTTTAACCGTAGAATATCCGGATTGGAATTTTAATTTGAGACCGTCGGCTAATGATCCTTTGATTCGCTTTACAGGCGAGGCTGTCAATGTCAATCTATTGCGAGAAAAACAAGCAGAGGTTTTTGTTTTGCTTAAAAGTCAAGGTTGCGAGTATGCGGATGATACCGGGGTAAAGCAACTGAATAAAATTTCTAATTTTTAATTTTAAATTTCTAATGAATTTTCAATTTTTAATTTTTAAACACTTTAAAATTTTTTGCTTTATCGGATTATTATTGTTTTTGTTTTCATCTCCTATAGCGTCGGCGCAGAATCAAACTGTGCCGATTTCAGTTTTTGAGAGGGAAGATTGCAGTCATTGCCGAGATTTGAAAAAATTTTTAAGCGAATACGCGGAAGAAGAGCCGGCTATCAATGTTATCAATATTGATATTTACACCAAAGAAGGGAAAAAATTATATGATGAATTCACAGAACGTTTTAAATTGCCCAAAGTTACGCCGATAATTTTTGTCGGCAATAAAGTAATAATTGGCTTTGACGAGGCTCAAAGCATTGGCGAGCAAATTAAAACATTAGCGCAAGAGAGCAAGGGCAAAAAAACCTACACGGCGCAGGAGTTCTTAAAGGGTAATGGTCAAAATAAAAATGGCGGCGATGATGTCATAACCGAGCTTAAACAAGTTAAACTGCCGTTGATTGGTTATGTAAACATTAAAAATTACTCATTAGGCGCGCTGGCTGTTATCTTAGGCTTTATTGACGGATTTAATCCGTGCGCCATGTGGGTGCTGGTGATGTTTTTGACTATTTTGCTTAAAGCCGGCTCGCGCAAGAGAATGCTACAGCTGGCAGGTCTGTTTATCATCGCAGAAACTGTTATGTATTACGCCATTATGAGCGCGTGGATTACTGCGTGGAATTTTGTCGGTTTGGATAGAATAATTACTCCCGGAGTGGGGTTGATAGCGATTGGCGCAGGCTGTTTCTTTTTATATGAATACCGCAAATACAAAGGCACTTGCAAAGTTATCAACTATAACCAAAAGCAGAAAATTAAATCCAAAATAGAGCGCTTAGTCAACTCTCCATTAACTTTAGTTGGGATTATTGGTATTTTAGGGCTGGCTTTCTCGGTCAACATCATAGAATTTGCCTGCTCCATTGGCATTCCACAGGCTTTTACCAAAATTTTGGATCTTAATAATTTATCTTGGCTTTCCCGCCAATTTTATATTTTAATCTATATCATCTTTTATATGATTGATGATTTGATAATCTTTGGCGGAGCTCTTTACGCTTTTTCGCGGCTTAATTTAGCTCACAAGTATTCTCAACTCTCTAATTTAATCGGTGGGATTTTGATGATTATTTTGGGGCTTTTAATGATTTTTGCGCCCCGGGCGTTGGTGTTTTAATTGAAATAATTGGTACCGCCACGGGGAATTGAACCCCGGTTTTCAGGATGAAAACCTGATGTCCTAACCACTAGACGATGGCGGCTCACAAATTTATGTCAGCAATAATAACACAAAGCCGCGCCAAAATCAAATTGACGCGCAGTTTAAGATATGTTAAGATGCTGTTATATGGCTTACTTATCTCAAGATTTGCAAAAAATTTGTCTTGATTTTATAAACAAAGCGCAGGTTCCAAGCAGTCTTTTAAAAGCGGCGGAAGAATACAATCCTCGCTTGGGCAGTTTGTTGAAAGCAGGGAATAAAAAAGTCTTTGAGTCTGATCTAAAAACTTTGGCAGACTTTTTTCAAAACAGCGCGTTTAGCAAGCAATTTTCTCCTAATCAATATCAAAAGCCATATCATATCCAGCAGGCATTTCATAAACAAATATACGGGATAAAAAAACAGCGCGACTTAAACAAACTTAAAAAGGATGACCGCAAACAAATCTATATAGAGAAAAGATTGCAAAGCATACATAACCCCACTGGTTCAAAAATAATGGAAGAAATTATAAAGAAAGCAAACATACAAAAAGCTCGCAATTTATCCACGCGCCAAGAAAGAGCGCGGGAATATGTAAAAGAATTAGTAGATCAAAGGCGCAAAAATAGCGCCAGCCAAAACATTCTAAGCACTTTGGCTGATAAAAATAAAACTCCTGACACTGATGTCAAAACAACATCTGATTATCAACCTATAAAAATTTCAGATCTGGCAGTCTAAAATATTAGTTTTGACTTAAGGCGGGCGGGAGATTTGACTTTTTTACAATGTACATTTATTGGCTCGGAGAGAGCTCTTTTAAAATTAAAACCGATCAAGTTAATTTGATTATTGACCCAGCGGCTAAAGAGACAGGGCTTAATCAAGCGCTTCTGACGGCAGATATAGTTTTGGTTTCTAATGCTCTTTTAACTGATCTTAAATGGATTAAGTCGCAAAAAGAAGGCGATAATCCTTTTATTATCCAAAATCCTGGAGAATACGAAACTGGCGGCGTTTTTATTTACGGACTGTCTGGCAGTCAAAACAATGTCTTATATTTAATCAAGGCGGATAATTTAACTATTGCTCATTTGGCTGGATTAAATCAAGGCTTGAATAGCGAAGAGATAGAATTATTTGAGGGCGCGGACATTGCCTTGGTACCTGTCGGCGGTTGCGGTGTTTTATCCGGCAAGCAAGCAGATCAAGTAATCAGCCAGATTGAACCAAAAATAGTTATTCCTATGAACTATCAACTGCCTAAATTAAACATCAAACGAGAGCCTATTGACAGTTTTCTTTCAGAGATGGGCGCAAAGGGACTGCAACCGGAAACTTCGCTTTCAATCACAAAAGCTAAACTGCCGATAGAGGAAACAAGAATAGTTCAGTTGCAGACATAATATATGCTCCGCAAGATTCAAAAAAAACCTTTGGCTTTCCGCAAAAAACTGCTAATAGGCGGTCTAATCGCGACTATTGTTATAATTTTGCCTATTTGGCTGTTAAATTTCCGAAATACCCTGCAAAACAGCCGCGCTAAAAGCGCAAATCAGCCTAAATCGCAAAAAATACAGGATTTAGAAGAAGTAAAAGACGAACTAACCGCTACTTTGCGGGAATTCAAAAAAACCATTGAAATTATAAAAAAACAAGCTGATGCAGAAATCAAAAACAAAACAAACGATTCTCAAATATTAACTTTGCCCAATGAATAATGATAAAAAAGAAAAAATAGTAGGTCAGCCCATAGTGGAAGAAATGAGCAATTCTTATTTAGATTATGCTATGAGCGTGATTGTTTCCCGAGCCTTGCCAGATGTTCGGGACGGCTTAAAGCCGGTCCACCGCCGCATTTTGTACGCTATGTGGGACATCGGATTAAAACCGCAAGCGAAATTTAAAAAATCAGCTACGGTTGTGGGCGAGGTTTTAGGCAAATATCATCCGCACGGAGACGCGGCAGTTTATGATTCCCTGGTGCGCATGGCTCAAACATTTTCTATGCGCTATCCGCTAATTAACGGCCAAGGCAATTTTGGTTCAGTGGATGGGGATCCAGCCGCTGCGATGCGCTATACAGAGACAAAACTTGAAACCATAACAGAAGAGATAATGCATGATTTAGAAAAAGACACTGTAGAATTTAGAAATAATTATGATGGCTCGCAAAAAGAACCTGCAGTTCTCCCCAGCAAAATCCCCAATCTTCTGTTAAACGGCACATTAGGCATTGCCGTAGGCATGGCTACCAATATTCCGCCGCATAACTTAGGCGAAGTCTGCGATGCCATTATTCATTTAATCAAAAATCCCGGCGCTGCGATTGACACTTTAATAAACTATATTCAGGGCCCTGATTTCCCTACAGGCGGTTTAATCTTTGACAGCCAAGAAATCAAAAGAGCTTATGCCACTGGCAGAGGCAGTATTGTTATGCGGGCTCGAGCTGAAATTTTAGAAACCAACCGCGGTTTTAAAATAGCAATTGATGAAATTCCTTATCAAGTCAACAAAGCCCAATTAATAGAAAAAATAGCTGATTTGGTTCGCGAGGGCAAAATTAAAGGAATTAGAGGCATTAGAGACGAATCTGATCGCTCTGGCTTGCGCATCACTATTGAACTTAAGAAAGACGGCTTTCCTAAAAAAGTTCTTAACCAACTGTATAAATACACGAGATTGCAGGATACTTTCCATGTTAATATGATAGCTTTGGTTGACGGCATTCAGCCGCGCCTATTGAGTTTAAAAATGGTGCTGGAAGAATACATTAAGCATCGCAAAATCATAATCAAAAAAAGAACTGAATTTGATTTAAAAAACGCGGAAGACAGAGAGCATATTTTAAAAGGTTTGGTAATCGCTTTGGAAAATATTGACGCAATAATCGCTGTAATTAAAAAATCCGAAGATCGGGATGCGGCTAAAATCAATTTAGTTAAAAAATTTAAATTAACCGAGCGGCAGGCAGAAGCTATTTTGCAGATGCGCCTGCAGGCCTTGGCAGGTTTGGAAAGATTAAAAGTAGAAAAAGAATTAGCTGAAAAAAGAGATTTGATTAAAGAGCTGCAATCCATATTAGCTAGTCCCTCTAAAATATTGGAAATTATTGAAGAAGAATTAACAGATTTAAAAAAAAGATACGCTGACCCGCGCCGCACCAAAGTATTTGCTAACCCGGTCAATTCGTTTTCTCAAGAAGATTTGATACCTAAAGAAGCTGCTGTTATTATGATTACCAAAGACGGCTACATCAAAAGACTTTCCCCGGAATTTTTTAAATCTCAAGGCCGCGGCGGCAAAGGGGTTATAGGATTAACCCGCAAAGAAGAGGATAGCGTGGAACAAATGTTTTCAACTGACACCCATAGCAATTTATTGTTTTTTACTACTTCAGGCAAAGTTTTTCAACTAAAAGCTTTTGATGTTCCAGAAGCCTCTCGCACCGCTAAGGGCCAAGCCGCGGTTAATTTTTTGGAATTAGAGCAAGGAGAATCTATTACAGCTATTTTGGCTTTAGCTGATATAAAAGATACGCAATATCTAGTAATGGCAACTAAAGGCGGCGTAATTAAAAAAGTGGCAATTAAAGAATTCAACAAAGTGCGGCGCAGCGGCCTTGTTGCCATAAAATTGCGAGAAGATGACTTATTAAAATGGGTTAAGCCTTCTTCCGGATCAGAAGAGGTAATGCTGACCACCTCCCAAGGAATGGCTATTAGATTTAATGAGAATAAACTGCGGCCCATGGGCCGAGCTACCCAGGGAGTCACTGGCATTAAATTAAGAATAGACGACAAAGTGGTGGGAATGGATATAATTGGACCAAAAGACGAAGGAGGCGAATTAATGGTTATCTCGGAAAACGGCTATGGCAAAACCACAAGCTTAAAAGAGTACCGCCTGCAATCCAGGGCTGGTCGGGGCATTAAAACTATGAAAGTGACTGCTAAAATCGGCTCTTTAACATCAGCTCAAGTGATTTATCACAAAAATTTGCCTGAAGACAAAAAAGGAGATTTGATCTTGATTTCTCAAAAAGGCCAGGTAATACGAATTAAATTAAACTCTATTCCTTCACAAGGCCGCGCAACCCAAGGAGTAAGGCTAATGAAACTAAAAGAAAATAATGATAAACTAGCGCAGGTGGCTCTGGTTTAAAATTTATGTTTCACAAAAAACCAATCGTCACTCAAGAAACTTTAGGAGAACGGTTTTGTAAAGTTCGTTTGGGCAATAATTGGACGCTAAAACAGGCGTCTGGCAGAACTAAAATCGCAAGCCGCTATTTATTAGCTTTGGAAAAATCGTTTTATGATGAAATTCCAGGCGAAGTTTACATTAAAAATTTTATTAAAATTTATTGCAAAACATTAGGGCTAAACCTAAAGACATGCTTATTGCAATACGAGCGAGAAAAACATGTTATTGAGCAAAAAAAATATCGGGGTTTTCTCCATGAGATAGGCAATATTAAATTTATAGATATAATTTTAAAACCCAGCACAATTAAAACAAGCTTCATTTGCTTAGTCGCGGCGCTTGTGCTAAGCTATATTATTCTGAATATCTATCAAACCATAGCTCCGCCTGCTTTGGAAATATATTATCCGCAGGATAATTTAGAAACTGCGCAGTTAAATATCACTGTCCAAGGCAGAACTAATGAATCAGCCCAAGTATCAATCAACAAGCAGGATGCTTTGTTGAAAGCGGACGGCTCTTTTGAAGAAACAATAACTTTAAGAAAGGGACTGAATTTAATTATTGTTACTGCCGCCAAAAAGCACGGGTTAACAAAAAAAATCATCAGACATATATTAGTTGATTCGGGAATTGCAAAATTTACGAATCAAGCCGATTTTGGCGAATAGCGGGCGAGCGAAGCGAGCCCTTATGCGCAAAAACCTTTGGTTTAAAAATAATATCCAAAAGTTATAAGTTTTTGAGTCATTTTTTAATTAATTTTGACCTTAAAACTTTTATCTTTTGTATTCTTAAAATGCCTAAAACGGATAAGTCAGCCGATTTGACGGATAAACCAGCCACCGCCAATGCGGCGGGTAAACAAAAAGCAGCAGAGGAGGCTATTCTGCAAATTAAACAGCAATTTGGCGAGGGGTCTATTATGAGGCTGAAAGAGGCTAAAATGATGAATGTCGAAATTATATCTACTGGCTGTCTGTCTTTAGACTTGGCTCTTGGGGTGGGCGGCGTGCCAAGAGGAAGGGTTATTGAAATTTATGGTCCCGAAGCCTCTGGAAAAACCACTTTAGCCCAGCATATTGTGGCAGAAAGTCAGAAAAATAACGGAATTGCGGCTTTTATAGATGCCGAGCACGCGCTGGATCCGGATTACGCTAAAAAAATCGGCATTAATATTGATGATTTAATTATTTCCCAGCCGGATACCGGAGAGCAAGCTTTAGAAATAGTTGAAAACTTAGTTCGCTCTAACGCGATTGATGTGATAGTGATTGATTCTGTGGCTGCACTTACGCCAAAAGCGGAAATAGAAGGAGCCATGGGCGATACGCATATGGGCTTGCAGGCGCGGTTGATGAGCCAAGCATTGCGGAAATTAGCCGGCATTGTTGCTAAATCCCGCACTACCGTGGTTTTTATCAATCAAACTCGCCAAAAAATCGGCGTTTATTTTGGCGATCCCACTACCACGCCCGGCGGCACGGCGTTGAAGTTTTATTCCTCGGTGCGCATTGAAGTAAGGCGGGCGGCTAAAATAAAGCAGGGAGAAGCCATTATCGGCAATCGCGTTAAAGCTAAAATTGTAAAAAACAAAGTGGCGCCGCCTTTCCAAACCTGCGAATTTGATATTATGTATAATGAAGGAATTTCCGTGGCAGGCGATGTAATTGATCTTGGAGTTTTCAAGGGAGTAATTAAAAAAAGCGGCAATGCTTACACTTATAAAGACCTTAAACTTGGACTTGGCAGAGAAAAAGCCAAAGCCGCGCTAAAGGAAAACCCAAAATTAATGTTCGAGATCAGGAAAAAAATTTGGGAAGAAGTGAAAGGGGAAAGCAAATAAAGTTTTCAATTTTCAATTTTCAATCAATTTGCAATGATTTAATTTTAAATTAAAAATTAGAAATTGATT
>JBBTVS010000092.1:0-1072 GCA_038078695.1 Patescibacteria group bacterium | reverse complement strand
AAATTAGAAATTGATTGATAGATGAATGAGGTTAATAAGTTTAATATTGTATATCAAAAAATTTGCCAAGCCAATAACATCTTTCTAACCTCTCATTATAACTGTCCCGACGCCATCGGCAGTATCTGCGCATTAACCGAATTTCTGCATAACCGGCAAAAGTCAGTTTTTCCGTTTTTAAGCCGGCTCGTGCCAAAATATCTTTTAAATTTGCCATGTAGTCAAGAAATTCAAACCGAAAAATCTGATCTATCTTTATTTGACCTTTTTTTGATTCTTGACGCCGGTGACTTAAAACAAACAGGGTTGGAGGCAGAATTAAGCGAGATTATAAAAAATACCGCCAAGAAATCGGTAATTAACATTGATCATCATAAAACCAACGAGTATTTCGGCCATATCAATATAGTTGATAAAAGCGCGTCGTCCACCTGCGAAATGATTTATGCGATGCTAAAAAATGATGGCTGCGATATTGGCGAAAAAATTTCAGAATGCCTTTTAACCGGCATTATCGGAGACACTGGCAATTTTACCAACGCCGCCACTAATAAACAAGCTTTTAGCGCGGCGGCTGATTTAATTTGGCGCGGAGCCAACATATTTAAAATAATAGAGCGCCTTTTTTCAACAGAAGCTTCCATAAATACATTGCGTTTGTGGGGCAAAATTTTTGAACGGTTGACTTATAACCCAAAATATGATATTGCTGTATCATATATACTGCAAAAAGACCTGCTGGAATGCCAAGTTAGTGAGGATTCAATAGAAATAGTAGCCAATTTATTGAATTATATCCACAACATTAAAGCTGGAATACTTTTAAAGGAAAAAGCAGACGGTTCTTTTAAAGTAAGCATGCGATCTACTTATCCGGGGGTTGACGTTTCCCGTTTGGCAAAGATGCTTGGCGGCGGAGGACATAAGAAGGCGGCAGGGTTTGGGGTGGAGAGATTTGAGTTTTTAAAAAATGAAAACTTATATATATCCAATAACAATTAAACCATTAGAAAACTATTATGAACCTAATCCCAACTGTCATTGAAAAAACTCATTACGGCGAACGAGCGTA
>JBBTVS010000091.1:0-1963 GCA_038078695.1 Patescibacteria group bacterium | reverse complement strand
CAAACCCCTTCAACAAACCGCAGACCGTCTCAAAATGCTGTTTCGCCAAAATCTCGGTCGGCGCCATTAAGACCGCTTGATAACCGTTCAAAGCAGTATTCAGCATCGCCATTACAGCCACGACTGTCTTGCCGGAGCCCACATCTCCCTGCAAAAGGCGATTCATTGGAATGGCCTTTTGACAATCAAGCAATATCTGCCAAGCAGTTTTGCGCTGGGCATTAGTTAATTTAAAAGGCAATATTTTGACGAATTTTTTAATCTCTTTTTCTTTAAATGATAAAACCGGCGCAGATGATTTCTGAATTTCATGACGGGTAATTGCTTTGCGCATTTGCATCCAAAACAGCTCCTCAAACTTTAGCCTCACCCGGGCTTTTGATAATAACTCCTTACTTTCTGGAAAGTGAATATTTCTAATAGCTGTTTGTAAATTTAGAAATTGAAAATTGGGATTTGATTGAAAATTGAAAATTGAAAATTGAAAATTCTCATCAATCCACTCTTCAATCTCTCCTGTCGCCTCAATCGCTTGGCTCACTAAAAACCTTATCTGTCTTTGCGTCAATCCTTGCGTTAATGGATATATAGGAATTAAACGACCGGTATGCACCCGTCCTCCTCCCTTCTCCCATTCCGGCGAGCGCATAGTTAAGCCAAAACCATCATTTTCAATTTTACCGGCAAGCGATATAAGGTCGCCTTCTTTAAGCTTGGTTAATAAATATGGCTGATTAAACCAAACTGTTTTTATCAAACCGGTTTTATCTGACACCGCCGCCTCGGTTATTTGTTGCCGCTTATAAGCCGTCAACTTATTATTGATTGAGATAATTTGACCCTGCACTGTAACATTTTCTTCTAATTTTAATTGATTGATTTTAACAATATTACTGTAATCTTCATAGCGGCTGGGATAATAAAAAAGCAGGTCTTCTACTGTAGCAAGGCCTAAAGTTTTCATCCGCCCGGCGGTTATTTCCCCAATGCGGGTTAAATTTTTAAGCGGAGTTTTAAGAGAGGTTATCATTAAATTTAAAAAGCGCTATTCTACATCAACACTCCGCGGGCAATATATTGCTTGATTAAGGATTGATAAGGAATGCGGAGTTCGTTCGCTTTTTCTTTAACTCGATTTAAAATATATTCCGGCATTCTAATGGAAATGGGCCGAGACGAAGGTTTGAGATTTGGAAAAGAGGCTGGAACAAAATCATCTGATTCAAAATAATCAGTTAAATCTAATTTAGACCAAAACTCTTGTTCTTGACTCTCGTTTTTAAATTTGGGGATTTTAAGCTGTTTTTTCATAGAGCATTTTTTCTTTTCTATTCAAGTCCCGTGCTGAAATAACCCGTATTTCTCTGCCTTGAATAGTAAAGACAATAAATAATAATCTTTTTTGTTTGGTTTTTCCGATAATAATATGTCTATCTTCGTTTTGAGAATGAATAGCATCCTTAAACATCTTCTTGTTTTGATCAAAAAATACTTCCTCGCACTCTTGCTTGATTACTTTGTGCTTAATTAAATTTTTATCCTGATTGCCTTTGTCCCATTGAAATTGAATGGGTTGTTGTACAATGTTCATCTGATGAAAGTATATACTATTTTATACAAATGTCAACCCGCTCTTGACATGATGATGATGATGATGAGGTAGGGTAAGGGCAAATCTATAAAAAAGGAGGTGCCAAAAATGTGTAAAACTTTTTTGGCAGTTTTGGTCATTTTGACTGCCGGCATAGCCGGTTGTCAATTTGATCCTATGACGGTCCCGACAATGTCAGATGAGGCGATATGGGGCGGCAAAGTTTGTTTGCCGATAAGTGACCAAATGCATCTTATTTGGTTCCAACTTGTCGGCGATCCGTCGACTCTAGTCGTTGGACCCATGGTTATTCCGGCGGACATTTTGCCGCCTGGAGCGAAGCTTTTCCGGATCGACGATTCTATGCGCGTT
>JBBTVS010000090.1:0-2050 GCA_038078695.1 Patescibacteria group bacterium | reverse complement strand
TTAAACAAATACGCGAACCAACTTTCGCAAATTTTGGGTTACATTGATCAGTTAAATGAGGTTGACACTGCCGGCGTTGAACCGGCATCGCAGGTTACAGGTTTGACTAATGTATTTCGCGAGGATAAGATTGAGAAATGCGCTGTAATTGATGATTTGCTGGCGCAAGCGCCGGAGACGGAAAAGGGGGGGGTGAAGGTGAAGAGTGTTTTTTAATGTCAAATGTCAAAGTTCAAATGTCAAATCAAATCCAAATTTCAAATGTCAAAATAAATAATTTGACATCGGTCATCTGATATTGATATGATCAAACATCTCCATCAACAACTCAAATCCAAAGAGATCTCCACAGTTGAATTAACTGAACAGTATTTACGCCAGATTGAAAAATTGGACGGCAAAGTGCGGGCTTTTTTAACAGTGACTCCGGAGATAGCTTTGGAACAAGCGCGCAAAGTGGATAAAAAAATAGCTAACAACCAAGAGATATCGCTTTTAGCCGGCATTCCATGCGCCGTAAAAGACATTATTGCGACAGCCGGAGTAAAAACAACTGCTGCCTCAAAAATTTTGGAAAACTATGTGCCGCCGTTTGACGCGACTGTAATTCAATTGTTGAAACATCAGAATTTTGTTATGCTCGGCAAAACTAATTTAGACGAATTCGCTCACGGCGCGTCAACTGAAAACTCTGGCTTTTGGCCGACGCACAATCCTTGGGATTTGGAACGCGTGCCGGGCGGTTCTTCAGGCGGATCAGCCGCCGCTGTGGCGGCTCAAATGTCAGTCTATGCTTTAGGCACGGATACTGGCGGCTCCATTCGCCAGCCGGCAAGCTTTTGCAATTTAGTTGGATTTAAACCAAGCTACGGCAGATGCTCTCGTTACGGATTACTGTCAATGACTTCATCAACTGATGTGCCAGGATTTTTTACCAAAACCGTGGAAGACGCCGCTATAGTTTTAGGCGCTCTGGCCGGTCAAGACAAAAAAGATGGAACAACTCTGCCGGTAAAAATTGACGATTATTTGAATCAATTAAACAAATTTGACCTCAATGGCTTAAAAATCGGACTGCCTCAAGAATATTTTATAAAAGGAATGGATGCGCAAGTGGAAGCCGCAGTGCATCAAGCCGTCAAAAAGTTAGAAGAACAAGGCGCTAAAGTTCAAAAAATTTCTCTGCCTTGCACCAAATACGGCGTAGCTGTCTATTATATTGTTACGCCCTCGGAAATCAGCTCTAATTTAGCCAGATATGACGGCATCCGTTTTGGCTTAAGCAAGCGCGAGGAATCAGCTAATTTATTAGATATTTATCAAAAGTCCCGCGGCGCCGGGTTTGGACCCGAGGCAAAACGACGCATTATGATCGGCACTTTTGCTCTTTCCTCCGGCTATTATGACGCTTATTACAAAAAAGCTCAATCAGTGCGCGCTTTATTGATTCAAGATTTTAAAAAAGCGTTTGAACAAGTTGATGTTTTAATTACTCCAACAGCGCCAGGAACAGCTTTTAAAATCGGCGAGAAAGATGATGATCCTCTGGCAATGTATCTGGAGGATGTATTTTTAGTTCCCGCATCTTTAGCCGGCCTTCCGGCCGTGTCTATTCCATGCGGTTTTGACGCTAAGGGCCTGCCTATCGGCATGCAAATTATAGGGCAACAGATGGGGGAGCTAAAAATTTTGCAGGCAGCGGCATTTTATGAAAGTATGACAGATTGGCACACTAAAGAACCAAGGATAGAATAATTTTTAATTTTAAATTTTTAATTTTTATTTAATTTTTAATGACTCAATTTCTAAACAAAAAACTTAAAACGACTTGAACATTAAAAATTAGATATTCAACACAATTATTGACGATCCACCGCCAAACATGATAGTCTAATATCATATTTTTGACGCACATCTATATACGGGGACGTAGCTTAGCTGGCTTAAAGCGCATGCCTGTCACGCATGAGATCGCGGGTTCGAATCCCGTCGTCCCCGCCAATTTTCACTTTTTGTGAAATCGTAAGAAACAGCCTCGGCGCAAAGCGCC
>JBBTVS010000089.1:0-2824 GCA_038078695.1 Patescibacteria group bacterium | reverse complement strand
ATATCAAAATCTTTGAGCTTATTTTTAAGGTACGGTTTTTCCCATTCTTCTCCTTCAAAAAATGCTAATTTGTGCTTTTTTGCCATAAATAACGATATTTTCCTGATTATTTATAATTTTCTAATTTTGGAATCAAGATTAAATAATTGCGCAATATCTGGGTTTACTTAACACAGTTACAAAAAAAACGATATATTTATTAAAAGAAAAGTGCAAAAGAGGTAAAAAAGAATAGAGGTGAGAAAATGGGCAGATTAGAAGGAAAGGTTGCGATTGTAACTGGTTCTAATAGGGGTATTGGAAAAGGCATTGCAATTGCATTTGCAAAAGAAGGATGCAAAGTTGTTGTCAGCAATTATAAAAAAGATAGTGAAGGAGAGAAAGCTGTTAATGAGATAGAAAAATTAGGAAGCAATGCAATATTTGTAAAAGCAGATGTTTCAAAAGGCAATGATATGAAAGATTTAGTCAAAAAAGCAGTTGAAAAATTCGGAAAACTTGATATAATGGTGAATAATGCGGGCATCCTTGTTTCTGGCAGTGTAAAGGAATTGACAGAAAAAGACTGGGACAGGCAAATGTCAGTAAACCTTAAAGGCGCTTTTTTTGGAACAAAGTATGCAGTTGAGCAGATGGTAAAGCAGGGAAAAGGCGGAAGAATAATAAACATTTCCTCTATAGCGGGCTTAGTTGGTTTTCCAGGAATAAGCGCATATTGCGCATCTAAAGGAGGTATTACAGAACTTACAAGAGAAGTTGCTTTGGATTGCGCTAAGGATGGAATAACAGTAAATGCTATTAATCCTGGTGTTATTGTTACTGATATGACAAAAGGCATGCTGGAAGATAAAGCAACATTAAAAAATTTTCTTGAAAACACTCCTGTTGGAAGAGTAGGGAAACCAGAAGACATTGGAAATGCTGCTGTTTTTTTGGCATTGGATGAGTCAAGCTTCATAACCGGCCATAATCTTGTTGTGGATGGCGGCTGGACATCACGTTAGAAGAAGCAGTGCAGCAGGCTTAGCTATAGGAAATAACTTTAATTTTCGTATACATTTATTATTTCCTAATAAGCAAATCACAGCGAAAATATACGAATATTAGTGTGATTTGCTATAATAATAATTGATATTTCACTAAGTGCAAACATGATAAAAAATTTTAATTGGGCCAAGAAGATATATGCTGATAGATTTAAAAGATATTTGATAGTTATACTTATTATTATAGGCCTGATTTTAATTATTAAAGGCCAAGAATCTGTTACTCAAACTGCAAATGGGCTTGAATTTCATTTTTTCTATCATCCTAATTGCCCTCATTGCAAAGAGCAAAAACCTTTTAATGAGAAGTTGATGGAGAAATTTCCTGAAGTTAAATTTATTTATCATGATGTAACAAAACCTGAGGAATCTTCTTTTATTATTGAGTTTACAAAAAAAGCAAACATTTCTATGCAAAACATGGGCGTTCCTATCACATTTTTTGGGGAATATTATTTTATTGGCTTTGATACAGCTGCTACTACAGGAGCAGAAATAGAATCTGCTTTGGAAGCTTATGTCTCAGGACAAACAAAACAACCTGCAGAAATACAGAAAGCAGAAGAGAAAAAGAATATAACTCTTCCTTTTTTTGGCCAGATAAATGTTTTGGATTATTCTTTGCCAATGCTTGCTATGATTCTTGGCTTGGTTGATGGATTTAACCCATGCGCAATGTGGGTGCTGGTTTATTTAATATCTTTAGTAGTTGCAATTGGAGACAGGAAAAAAGTTTGGCTAATAGTAGGCTCCTTTGTCCTTGCTTCAGGAATTTTATACTTTTTATTTATGACTGCATGGCTTAATGTATTTTTGCTTATGGGCTACATAAGGCCGTTGACAATAATTATTGGCTTAGGAGCATTATACGCTGGTGCAGCTGGCATACAAGATTATGTTAAAACAAAAGACCAGGAAGTATGCAAAGTCGGTGATATAGAGTCTAAACAAAAAACCATGAGCCGTATTGAAAGAATAGTTCATTCTCCCATAACAATAGCGACAATATTGGGAATTGTTGGCTTGGCATTTGTAGTTAACTCAATAGAATTTGTATGCTCATCAGCAATTCCAGCGATATTTACTTATGTGCTTTCAATAAGCAATTTATCTGCATCTGGATATTATGGCTATATCCTGCTTTATGACTTCTTCTTCATGCTTGATGACCTTATTATTTTTGGATTAGCGGCATTCGCTGTAAATACCACTTTAGGCAGCAAATATGCCAAATACTGCAAACTTATTGGTGGAGTAATTCTATTAATTCTTGGGTTAATGCTTACTTTCGCTCCGCATTTATTAAGGTAATTTTAAAGTATTTACCATTTTGAAATAGAAACACTTAAATATTACGCTGCCTTTTTATTATGCTGGTAATCTGTATGAGAATCAAAACACGGTATGTAAATTCTGGAGGCTTTGTAAGACTGGAAAATTTTGTTGGCATTAAAGAGGTTATGATTAATGAGGATTTTCTGCACCCAGAAAATGAGTCAATTGCAATAGGCTTTAGAAACAAAGACTCTTCTGGTATAATAGAATTTACAGTTGGGGAATTTGAGAGACTGACGCATAGTGTAAGCAAAAAAATGCATCTGATTAAGGGCTTTAAAACTTTTGGCAAAAACGGAGCTATAAAGCTTAAGGAAGAGGATTAAATGCATACTTACAGAAGGAAAGCTGTTATTATCTTGTTTTCTTTGCTACTTGTTTTTTTCTTAATTGCTGTTTTTTCTTATGTACAGCTTAAAAGAAAGATATCTATTCTCAGCATA
>JBBTVS010000088.1:0-4841 GCA_038078695.1 Patescibacteria group bacterium | reverse complement strand
CAAGCTCAAGCGCAAGAGGCAGCCGCCAATGTCAACGAAAATCCGCAAGTTAAAGGCCAAAAGATTTGGAAAATCGCTGAATATGATTATCGCGACGAAAACAGCGATGGCTTATGGGAAGCCGAAATTCAAGCGCCAATGGTGGCTGGCAAATACGTCTACTCTACTTATATTGAATATCAGGATCCGGCTAAAGCCGTCAAAGAAATTCAAGCTGAAACTTTAATTGATCCGGAAGGCTATGTTTATACTGAAACGGCTGACGGCTATGAAAAACGGCTAAAAGGCGCTATTGTTTCTTTATGGCAATTTAATCCGACTGAACAAACTTACAAACTCTGGCAAGCCAAAGAGTATAGCCAAGTTAATCCCCAACTAACCCGCGATCAAGGCGAGTACGCGTTTTTAACGCCGGAAGGCATTTACAAACTTAAAGCCGAAGCCAAGGGTTTTAAAGATTTTGAGAGCGATAATTTGCGGGCGCAAGAAGGCCAAAATATTTTTTTTAATATTAAGATGGAAGCCAAAGCCGGCCTGCTGGCTCAATCGGGTTTGAGTAATTTGATTAAGATTTTAATAATTATTACTTTGAGTTTAACAATTATCTTTTTAATAATTAAAATTTTGAAAACTAAGAAATAAAATTTCTAATTTCTAATTTCTAATTTCTATTAAATTTTTAATGCTTTAATTTAAAAATTGAGAGATTAGAAATTGTTTGAAAATTAGAAATTGAAAATTGAAAATTATGAAAAAAACACTTCTTATTATCCTCATCAGTCTTATTATCGCCCTTAGCGCGGCAACGGTTTTCTTTTATCAAAACAATCTCTCCCGACAAAAAGAGATATTCGCTCTTAAAACTCGCGAAAGCCAGCGCGATAATATTTGGCAGACCGCTAAAACAAAATCAGAAATTCTAAATATTTTAGTTTCTGACATAATTTTGGCTGAAAAGGAAATCCCCTTGAAAGTCAGAATCAACATGGAAAACAAAATAGACGGATCCGGAGATAAAATTCTGCGCGCCAAATGGGACAGCTTTGCCGAGAGCAAAGATAAAACATTCGGCCAGTCCGCGGTAGAGGATTTATTGCGCTATTTGGTTGAGGAAGTGTATCGGGGGTTAAGATAAGAGCGGATAAAATAAAACAACCCCGAGGACTTGGGGGTTGTTTTTTGATTATATGCCGTTTACATTTATAGTGCAATTAAATACCTGGTTGAGCTAATTTTTTGATCTCTTGCACAGCATCTCGCATATTTTTTCTGGCTTCAGAAAAACTTTGTTTCGCGCTAATTAAAGCAGTCCTGCCTTCCAGTTTCAAAGTTCGAGCGCCTTCTGGGTCAGCAATAGTCATACTGGTAAATTTACTTTCGGCAGTAGCGATGTGTCCTGTGCCAGTGCTTATATTGCCTTCAGCCAAGGAAATTAAATTGCGGATAGCAGACGCATCTTTTCCTTGTCCTTCCAATTCGTCAGCTTTTTGGCTGATTTTATTTTTTAATTCATTTAATTTAGCTTCATAAGTTTTCATTCGATCAACCGAGACAATGCCGGCGGATTGAGGCAGAAATACTTGGTAAACACGATAATTATTAACAATAGATTTAATGTCTGCTTTTAATATTGCAATATCAGTTTCGCCTTGAATTTTGGTTTTCAAAGTGCCTAATTCACTGCTTACTCGACTTAATTCTCCGCGAACCTGGGTTAGAGTTGTTTCAGTAACATATTTTGTCTTGGCCAACAAGCTATCGTACTTAGCAATAGCGGCGACTCTTTTGTCAATCATTGTCGCGCCGAGATTCTGCAGTTTGCCTGGATCCACTGCCAAGGTTTTCGCGCCTAAAGTTATGTTTGGGATAATTAAAGAGGCGCAGATTATCGCAGATAATATTAATTTTTTCATAATCAAGGTTTTTAATGCCGTTTAAATAAAAAATTCAAACGGATCAAAATATAATTAAATATTTACTTTATCTTCATTTTCGTCTATGGAATCCAAATCAGAAATAGAATTATTTGCTGCGCTGTAAGCAGTGTCAACATCGTTGAGCAAGCCGTCTAAATCAGAAGTGTTGATATTGATAATTTTAGGAGCAGGAACGGCATTATCCGGCGGCGTTGTTTTTGCGTCAGACTGATTTGTATCAGATAAAGGCGGCGTCGGAGCAGTTTCTATTTCTTGAATAAGATTCTCTATTGTCATAGCCAAGGATTCTTCGTTATCAGAGGTTTCGTCAATATCATCAAGATCTTTAATAGCCGTTTCAACATCACTTAAACTTTGATCAGTATATGTTAGCAATGAATTCAGTTCCGGCGTTTGCGCTGTTTGGGGTTTTAGATTTAGCCATACCGCCGCTACAATCAATGTTGCTCCTATTGCCAAACCAATGAGTGTTTTTTTCTTCATAATGTTTTGCAAGAAACACAGATAATTTCCAAAAGTTTTCCGGGTAGCATTAAGTTTATTTTTATTTGATGTCTCGCGTTTTAGAGAACGCAGTTTGTCGGTAATTTTTTTTTCTATCTTAATCTGAAAGGCATTAGACATTTTTTGATCTATATTTTCTTTTCTGTTTAGTAGCATTTGCTCTATATTTTTAATTGACAATTTATCGTTTTTCATATATTTTTTTGATTTTGTCCAAGCTTCGGTAATAGATCATTTTTGTCTTTGATTCTTTTTGGCTAAGAAATTTAGCAATTTGCTGAAAAGTAAGCTCCTCGAAAATTTTTAAGATAATCACCTGTTGTTCTTTTATTTTTAATTGATTGATGCAGAAAATTAGTTGTTTTTGTTGAATTTCCGCATCTATTTTATTTAGATTATCATAAGCAATATTATTAGATTGCTTATCCAATTCTTCGACCTCAAGCAGAATTGGTTTTTTTCTACGATACCAATCACAAACTAAATTGCCTGCAATTTTATACAGCCATGCTCCAAAGCGGCTTCCTTGGTCTTGATATTTATGAAGATATTCAATAGCCTGCAGAAAAGTTTGGCTGGTTAAATCTTCCGCTTCTTCCAGAGTTGACACCCGAAAGCGGATATAGCGAAAAATGCGATTTTTGTAATATTCGTATATTTTAGCGAATTCGCCGATATCCTGCCGCGCCGCATTAACAAGCGATTGCTCTTGTTTAGCCGTTAATTGGTTTTCCATAGAAACATGTTTCTAATTATATAAAACGAGTAAAAAGGCAAAAAAGTCACAATTCAAGAGTCACAATTTATTTGTATGATAACAGCTCTACATATTTGGTCAACAATTTGTTAATAGATTAAGGTTGATTATGTCGCATATTTTTGCTTTACAAAGGCTTTAATTTTAGCTATACTGTTTTAATCAAGAATTTAATTTAATCATTATTATATATGCCAAGACAATATTCTTTAGAACAAACCAGAAATATCGGCATTATTGCTCACATTGACGCAGGCAAAACAACCTTTACTGAAAGGATACTTTTTTATACGGGCAAAAAACATAAAATCGGCGAGGTGCACGAAGGCGAGGCAGAGATGGATTGGATGGAGCAGGAGCGAGAGCGCGGCATTACCATAACCTCCGCGGCTACCACTTGTTTTTGGAAAGGTCCTTATGCAGGCGATTGCCGCATCAATATTATTGATACTCCAGGCCATGTTGATTTTACCGCCGAAGTGGAGAGATCGCTTCGCGTCTTAGACGGCGCAGTCGTTCTTTTTGACGGCGTTGCCGGAGTTGAGCCGCAGTCTGAAACAGTATGGCGTCAGGCTGATAAATATAAAGTGCCGCGGCTTTGTTTTGTTAATAAATTAGATCGCACAGGCGCGGATTTTTACAAAGACTTAAAGTCAATTCAAGAGCGGTTAACTCCCAATGCCCTGCCAATTCAATTGCCGATTGGCCAAGAATCTGATTTTAAAGGAATGATTGATCTTTTAAGCATGAAGGCGTTTATTTATACGGACGATTTAGGCAAAGACATTATAGAGCAGGAAATCCCGAAAGATTTAAAAGAGACAGCGCAGAAATATCGCGAGCAATTGATAGAGAAAATCGTGGAAAACGATGAGGATTTGATGGAAAAATATTTGTCAGGTAAAGAGATCGACGAACCGAATTTAAGAGCGACTCTGCACAAGGCAGTGGTAAATTATAAAATAGTGCCAGTTTTATGCGGCAGCGCTTTAAAGAATAAAGGAGTGCAGAGGATGTTAGACGCGGTTTGCGATTATTTGCCTTCGCCGTTGGAAGTGCCGTCTTCTTTAGGCTATAGACCAGAAGACATTGCCCAGAGCGGAGAAATTAAAGAAGGCGCCGAGAAAATCAAAAGAGAAGTTTCTGATGATGCTCCTTTTTCCGCTTTAGCTTTTAAAATCGCCACAGATCCGTATGTCGGCACATTAACTTTTTTCCGAGTTTATTCCGGACTTTTAAAGGCAGGCTCTTATGTTTTAAACGCAAGCACCGGCAAAAAAGAGCGGATCGGCCGCATTGTGCGCATGCACGCTAATCACAGGGAAGACGTAACGGAAGTTTTTGCCGGCGAGATAGCGGCCGCAGTCGGTCTTAAAGATACCACTACCGGCAACACCTTGTGCGACGAGAGCCAGCCGATTGTTTTAGAAAGCATTGTTTTTGCCGAGCCTGTGATTTCAGTGGCTATTGAGCCAAAGACCAAAGCTGATCAAGAAAAAATGGGCTTGGCTTTAAAAAAGCTTGCCCAAGAGGATCCGACTTTTAAAATTAGAACCGATCACGAAACTTCGCAGACCATTATTTCCGGCATGGGAGAACTGCATTTGGAAATTATCGTTGATCGGATGAAGCGCGAATTTACC
>JBBTVS010000087.1:0-1253 GCA_038078695.1 Patescibacteria group bacterium | reverse complement strand
ATTATACCAGTCTTCTCATGGGTTCCATTATATGGAAACCGGCTTAAAAAATCAGATATATTAATTTCTTTATCTCTGATCAATATATGATTTTTAAGGTTTTCTTTTATGACCCGCATGTTTACGCTTATAAAAAACCCTGTTTTTGTATCATCCGTAGCTTTAAATATTTGCCGGCTGGTTTCCTTGATTTTTATGTCTTCTAATATAATTTTAGATTCTTTTTTTACTTCTTCAAATTCTTCAGAAGACAGATCGCCTTTTATCTTGAGGTATCTTGTATTTAGCCACCAAAAATCACTCTCTTCTGATACGACAGAAAAAATCTTTGAATTTTTTTGAGCTTCGTTTAATCCGCTTGAAGATAAAAAACGGTCCATCTGGATTAAAAAATCGTTAGCGTTGTTTCTCGCGCTAAAACCATGATCCGATGCGATAATCACAACCGTGTTTTTATCAGCGAGGTTTAAAATCTCGCCGATTACCTTATCGCACCAGATATAATAATCTTTTATTATATATTTATATCTTTCAGCGTCATTTTCAGGAAGAGCGGAATTTTCCGAAATAGTATATTTCCAGAAAGAATGGGATAATATGTCTATGCCGCGGATATAAAGGCAGAAGAAATCAAAATCTTGTTTTTGCAGCAGGTATTTAGAGAAATTAACCGTGAAGTTGTCTTTTTTTTCTGCCCCATAGTAAAAATACGGGGGTATATATTTTTTTATGCGCGAAAAAATACTATTTTCAATGTGGCTAAAATTTTCAAATTCTTGTTTATTGCATAAGGTTTCAATAGGCGGGAAGGCATAGCCTTTGGCTGAATAATTAGCTGGGTCTATCCTGTCTGAAACCATTATCCCGTTTATATTTTCAGGAGGCCATGTGCACAGATAAGATAGTATCCCGGCTTTCTTTTTATATCCGCTTAAGATATTCCATATTGCCTTGGCATTTCTTAGATTGCTGGTTACAGGCACAAATTCTTGGGTTTCAGGATCTCTCGCAAGCCTGTCTTTTATGTTATGTTCGTCAGGAGATTTGCCTGTAGCAATACTTGTCCATATGGCTTCACTGATAAGAGGATAAAAGGATTCCAGGTTTCCAAATGACCCTGTATCGATCAATCTTTTTATATTAGGCAGCTTGCCTTCTACTACCAGCGGGCTCATTATGTTCCAGGTAGCGCCATCCAGGCCTATAAACAGCACCTTGGTTTTATTTTTATGAGGAAAAGAATATCCGGATAA
>JBBTVS010000086.1:0-4201 GCA_038078695.1 Patescibacteria group bacterium | reverse complement strand
GGCGAGCGAGCAACAAAACGCCTCTGAATTTTCAAAATGTCTGAATTGGTCGGGGATGCGGGACTCGAACCCGCGGCCTCAGGACCCCCAGCCCTGCGCGCTGCCAACTGCGCTAATCCCCGATATATTGTTTTATAATCTTTGGAATTTCTAGAATTAAATCAGACGCGCTGTAATAATATGAAACTCGCTCTTTCAGCATATCTCCTGCCAAGCCGTTGATAAAAACGCCGGCGCAGGCGCTTAAAAACAAATCATTTTTGCAGGCTAATGCCGCTATTAATCCTGCTAAAACATCGCCTGTGCCGCCTTTGGTCATGCCGGCATTGCCGGTGGCGTTGATTTTAAATTGACTTTTATGATCAGCTATATAATCAATCTTGCCTTTAAGAACTATGGTACAGCCATATTTTTTAGCGGCTTTGACGACATTTTCCGCAGTTGCGGACAAATTGAAAAAAAATGTAAACTCTGCTTTATGAGGAGTCAAAATTACATTTTGACCCAAAAGCTGTTTATCAACCATCTTTAAGCCATCTGCATCAAGAACAAATTTTTTGTTCAGATGTTTTTTTAACAGATTATTAATCAATTGCTGATTATCTTTATTGGCTCCTAATCCTGGCCCAATCAATACAACATCAACTTTTTTAATGATTTGATTAATCTCCTGGCGCGACACTGCGATAAACTCGCACAATTCTGACTTCATTTCTTTGATGAATTCGTTGTTTTCTGGAGTTGAGGAAAAATAAACTAAGTCAACTATCTTGCCTGCTATTTTTGCCGCTAAAAGAGGAGCTCCGTGATATTTTTGGCTCCCGCCGACAATCAATAGTTTGCCGTTGTCTCCTTTGTGCGACGATGTTTTGGGTTTAAAAAGAGCTTTGATGATTGACGATTCTATTTTATTTATCATAAATTTTCTGATAAATTTTTATCGCTTTTTCCATTTGCTCTTTTCTGCATCTGTGAACAGTTTCCGGCGCTTGATTTATGTCAACCCATTTAAAATTAACATGCTCTTTTTTATCTAATTTAATGTCCGCGTCCGTGCCGATAAACTGTAAAATAAACAAATCCTGTACTTGACCGCTAAACCCATGCCTTATCTTATCTAATTTAGGCCATTTGTATCTGTAAAATTGAGGCGCGTATTTAATAATCCTAAATTTATCCGTGCCAAGCTCTTCTAACATTTCTCTTTTAATTGCCTGCTCCGGGGTCTCTCGAGCTTCAATGCCGCCTTGGGGCAATTGCCAATGGCCCGGCTCGTCCAGACGTTCAACTAAAAAAATTTGGAGCGGCGAACGGGACTCGAACCCGCGATCTTCTGCTTGGGAAGCAGACGTTCTACCAACTGAACTACCGCCGCGTACAATAAACCCAACCGCATTTTTGCGATAATAAAACCGCATCCTTAGCCTCCATTTTAACACAACAACCATAAATTTCAATACGGCATTATAAATTCTTCTCCAGCGCCAAGGCTCTAAAATCAATCGCCACAGCCATTCTAAACCAAGCTTGCGGATTAGCTTAGGCGCTCTCTTGACTCTGCCTGCAATAAAATCAAAAGTTCCGCCTATTCCTATCGCTAACTTGATTGTTGACAATCGCGCTAAATTCTCCGCAATCCATTTCTCTTGCAAAGGCGCGCCTAAAGCTACTAACAAAATATCCGCTCTGCTCTTATTAATTGTTTGAATAACTTTGTCATTTGAGATTTGACATTGATTTGAAATTTGAAATTTGAAATTTGAAATTCTACCTTCAATAGTTCCCACAACCTCCAACCCTTTATACTTCTCTTCCAACACTTTTTGACACCTTTGTGCGATTCTCTCTTCTCCTCCAAACAAAAAAACCCGCCAATTTTTTTCGGCAGCGAGCTTCATCAACTCTAAAGTAAAATCAACTCCAGTAACGCGATTTTGTAATCTTTGACCTAAAACGCGAGCGCCAATTTTTAAGCCAAAACCGTCAGGAAGAGAGAGAAAAGCATTATTTAAAATATTTTGATATCTTTGATTTTTCTTAGCCTGCAAACAAATTTCCGGATTTGGAGTAACAATATACTTAATACTTGATACTTGCTTCTCAGCCGTATTGGCTGAATACTTGATACTTGATACTAAAAACTCCCGCGTCTTTTCCAGCGCCTGCTCTAAAGAAATATCATCAATTTTAGCGCCTAAAATATAACTTAGTTTTTTTTTATTTGACATTGTTTTTTGATTTCCTCTATGCTCATTTGTTTCAATTTCTCAAAACTTTCCATTTCAGTCAGCTTGCTCAAATTATTTATCCCTATTTCTTTTAAATCCTTATGAGAAATATCCGCAGGCCAAATTAGATTAAGATGGCGATCAAATATTGGCAGTTGATACTTTAAAGCAATGCTTTTCAAAACTTCCCATCTTCTCTTAAATTGCTCATGGTCATTAGATGTCCTTTCTATATTTAAAATGTCACCTACTAAAGCCCTAAATCGGCGAGGGGCAACTCTAAATCTTGCTAACCTTTCATCCCCGCCCAAAGGACCTCTTAATTTATTCTCTAATTCTAAGGGTACAAATATAATACCAACTTCTTCAAGCGCCGTTCCCGTTATTTGATACCATTTTTTTACATAACCATTTATATCTTTATAAAAAGTACTGATTCTATTAGAGGGTTGATAACCTGTATGATGGATAACCTTATCAAATTTACCTGCAAATCTATGCCGAGCCCTCTTAGCTAATTCGGGTGATAAAATACCCTGCGTTAGCACCTCCTCTATCTTCTGATACACAACATTATGTATTAACCATTCTTTATTAAACACATCAAACAAATTTTCCAGCACAATCTGTTCCGGAAATTTTTCTTGTTCTTTAATTTCTGATAAGAAAGGTGGATATTCTTTTTCCATACTAGCGATAAATAGAATGGTCTCCGACAAAATGGAATAAAATTTCGCCGGACTTTAAGAATTCAAAAATTATTCTTTTTTTATAAGAAATAGAAAAAGCCCAAAAGTGCTTCAGCCCGCCTTTTAATTTATGGGTTTTAAGCCGAGTATCAAAACAATTATTTCTAAAAATTGTCTCCCGCTTGGCAATTAGGTTTTTATCAATAGTTGATAATTGCGATAAACTTTGGACAAATTGAGAGGAATAACAAATTTTCTTAATTTTCATTTTCTTCCATCAAACTAACAATGGATTTGAGAACTCTTGTCTGACCAAGTCTATATTCTTGCTGTCCTCTTTTAATTTTAACTAAAGCTAAAGCCTCTTCATATAAATCAGCCTTGCGCATAATTTCTTGAAAGAACATAGGCTCTAAAACTACTACATCAGGTTTATTCTGTTTTAATAAAAACAAGGGCTGACCAGTTCTCCTAACTTGATCAAATAAGATGCGATATTTTTTCTGCGCCCCTGCCATTTGAGCAATAGGCTGCATAATAGTTTGATTCATGGTTGTATTTTAGCAAAACAAGTTAGGAAGTCAAGATAAACTTCTCCACTATTTTATAAACCGCTCCTTGCGGCGTAAGTTCGCTTTCCATTAAATCAACCGACTCAACCGGAAACGACACCGGCTCGCGCGTCTTTAAATCAAAATGCCTGACCGAGTGCAGTTGACTGTTTATGGGAACTTGCATGCGGCCAACAGTAATGTGCGTGCGGAACTCGCGATTTTCCGGCCTAACAATGCCGCGAGATGACAGCCGATCGTCAATAATTCTAAATAAACCATAAAGTTTTGGCGATCGCTCGCAATCAAAAGCAAAAATATAGTGATTTAAAAAACCAATATCTTTAATCGTCAAATCAAATGATGTAAATTGATTGACAACTGGCTTAATAGCTTCTCTAATAATTGGAACCAGCGCAGCATCAACTTCGCCAATAAATTTTAAAGTAATATGCCAATTTTCCGGCGGAATCAAACGAAATTTTAAGTAGTCAAAACATGGCAGTTCTTGTGCAAGAACTTGTTTAATATTTAGAGGCAAATTGATAGCTAAAAAAAGACGCATTGATATTTGTCATTTGAAATTTGACATTTTTACATCCCTTCTTCCTTTAACTCTCCCAGCAGTTTTTTAGCCCGACTGCTGATTTCGGAAGGCACAACTATCTTAACTTTTACATAATGATCTCCGCGCCCGTAAAAGCGCAGATGAGGCACGCCTTTTTTCTTTAAT
>JBBTVS010000085.1:0-5349 GCA_038078695.1 Patescibacteria group bacterium | reverse complement strand
ATTCCTCCAAAATAATAGCGATCCAAAAAAATACCGCCAAGCGCGACTGTCAGTAAATATAATATCAATGACGCTGCAGGTGAATCTTCCGCTTTTTTTGACAATTGCCGCAAGCCTAAAATCAATAAAATAATCAAAAGAACCAATAAAATCGTGTCAAAATATTGCCAATGAAACGGCGCAATGGCAACAAAATTCTGCCGCATATCATGCCAGATCAAATTACCAGCCTGGGGACGAAGAGAGCCGATATTTTTAAAACCAGTTAAATATTGCAAATTATGCTTCCAAAAATCGCCAAAATAATCCATCTGCGTAGTCAAAATATCAAAACGAGCGTTGGGGCTTGCCCAAAGGCTGACTATTGGAATAAATAGCAGGCTTGCGAATAAATAACTAATTCTAATCAACTTCTTTTTGACTGATTTATGATAATCTTGCGTTAATTTACGTACTATTAAAAATCCAATAATCAATCCAGCTATAAGCCAATAAATAACATAGCCGAAAAACATTAAAATAAACTCTGCAATGATTAGATATTTTAATTTTGAATTTTGACCATTAAGCCATGCTATGACAGTAATCAAAAAGAAAAGAAAAAACAAAAAATTAAAACCCACTGGCAAAGAAACAGCGCCGTAAAACTGAAAAGGATAAAAAAGCGCGGGTAAGAAGGCTGCGAGGAGAGGATAAAAAGATTTCAAATCTCTTGCGGATTTAAAATCTTTCCATACCACTCGTCCCAGCGTCCACATCAAAATCGGCAAAAAGAAACTAAAAAATATTGTCTGCCACCAAACCGTCAATTGAACTAAATTGACATTTAGACTCTTGTGCAAAAATAACGCCCCTGCCCAAAAATTAGAATAAGACAACTTTGAACTGATTATAGCATCTTTGACGCTCAATGGCTCAATAATGCCGTCAGCCGCGATTTTCTCCATAGAGCCAACATGCCGCCAATCATCCAAGCCGTAGGGCAGGCGATAAATCGCAGGAATATAAAAATGCTGTAAAAATGAAAATAAAATAATGAAAATCAGCAAATACTTGCGGGGACGAAAAAAAATAAAGCTTAAAATTAAAGCTGACAAAAGCACTATTACCCAAGCAAACTGCGCCGACAAAGCCTGCCATGGAGTTATAATATGCTCTTTAGGCGCCGCAGAGGCAAATACCGTGTAAAAACCAATGAGAAATAATAGAGCTATAACTATATATACAAGAGCGAGCCGTGATTGAAAGTTGATCTGACTTAATGCCTGCTCCACCGAAAGGAATTTAGGCTTTAGTCTTTTATAAATAGAACTGCAATTGCCGCCAAATTGCCGATAACCTAACAAACAAGCCAAACTGACTATCTCAATTATCCCAGCCAAAATCCAAACATCAAACCTATACAAAACAATCGCGGCTCCGCCGGCGAATGAAATTAAACTGAAAACCAAAAAAATGCCTAAAAACCAACTGATTACTGCGCCTTTGACATCTAACAGCTTTTTGACAATATTGCCGGCCAAATAGCCATTTACTGCCAAATACAACCCCAAAAACACCGCGCCTAAAAGTGTAGATTTTAGAAAAATGATGTTTAAAGCAAGGATGACATTGACAAGAAGAAGTAAACTCATGATTAACTTTTTCAAATTTCATGATCTCGGTTTGACAAAGAAAGCGGATTCGGTATAATTAAGTCAACACTATGCCAACAACTATAAATTACGAAAAACGCAAAATACTCTCCGAAAAAATAACAGATCTATCTAATATCATAGCAGGCGCAATGATCTTTGGTCAATTCTTATCAAAAGATAAATTTAATCTAACTGCATTAATTTGGGGTGCGGTGCTAACAATAACAGGTTATTGGATAGCTCTGAAACTTTACCCCGCTAAATCAATATGACAGGAATGTATATTATATTAGGCGCGATAACTATCTTAATGTTATCTCTCTTAATTTGGGTGACAATTATAGATCATCGTGACAAAAAAACAAAACTTGCCGCTTCTTAAAATACTTGCTAAATGACAAAACAGATTTTTGCTTGCAATGTATATTTTAGTGCTATTTGATAACCGCTGAAGAAAACAAATCGCCAAAGCTCAACGATAAATTAGTTTAAAATATCCCGCTAATATCGGATTTATAAATTTTATAAGCGGGTTTTTTATTTCTGGAAAATCTAATTTTGACGTCATGTGCGCTAAAATCTGTTTATCTGAAACTTGACGCAGGACGGCAATTTGCCGCCTCTTTTTAATAATATACGGTATTGATGCCAAAACTTCCCAATATGACTTAAGTTTCCAAACAAACCAGCCATCAATTAAACTATAAACTAAAATTCCGACCTCTATAAAAACAAACATTGGCGCGAACAAAATTATTGTTCGCAATTTATACATAGTAAAATAAACCAATAAACGATTCCTCTCTGTCCAATACCACTTTTTTTTATGCCGGGAAAACTGATATCTATGATAAATAATTGATCGCGGCGCTAAAACGATTTTGTACCCAGCTAATCTAATTCTCCACGATAATTCTAAATCCTCGTGATACATAAAGAACTGTTCATCTAACAGTCCTATCTTTTGTAAAATGTCATTGCGATATAAGACAGCGGCGCCAGACGCATAACCAATTTCTGGTGTTTGACATTTGACCTTTGGATTTGATTTGACATTTGACATTTGACATTTCTGTTTGTATTCCCCGCTCCATCCAAAACCCAAATAATGTAACATGTTGCCTGCCGTATTAATCAGCTCCGGCGTATCATGAAGTAAAATCAACGACTGCGCTGCGCCGATTTCATCATCAGACTCTGCTATTTTGACTAATTCAGTGAGCCAATTTTTGTCAACAACTGTATCAATATTCAATAAAACTATGTATTTATAATTTGCTGATTTTAATGCCTGCCTAACGCCTGTATTATTCCCTCCTGCAAAGCCTAAATTTTTATCATTTTTTATAAAATTGACCTTAAATTGCAAATTCGACGCTTTTGCTCGCGCATATTCTAAAGAACCATCTTCTGACGCATTATCAACAAAAAAAATATCAGCTTGATCAGACGGATAATCAAGCTTGCATAGCGAATCAAACAAATCAGGCAAATACCGAAGACCGTTGTAATTGACTAAGACAATCGCAGTCTTCATAAAATACTAAATAAAAAATTATTCCTCCAACGCTCTCTTCCTCACAATCTTTGTAACATCTTTTTCTAGCCTCTCCAAGCGAACTAAAATAAAAAATAAAGCGCTAAATAAAAAAATCAAAGCTAAATAAATAATCAAATCTACTCCCCTGCCAATGCCTGCCCAATTAGCCGCTGTTTGCGTGGCATCAGGAAAAATAAACAAAACTGCAACGATCAGCCAAAAGACCGTCCATAAAAAAAACTCCCGCACTGTTATTGCCTGCTGGCGGTATTTCTGCAATGTCTTAATGATAATCAAAGCTATAGTGACTAAAATAATTATTTGAATAGGAGACATAAAATTACTAATTACTAATTACTCTATTCATAAAAAAATCGTAAATTATTCTTAAACTGCCAAAAAAACTCTTCTGCCCTTTTTGTAACGAATAATCAGTATATTTGACGCTTACCGGCACCTCAATAAACTTTAATTTATGCCGCGCAATCTGGTCTAAAATTTCGCTAGCATGCGACATTCTATCTTGGGTAATCTTGACGCGCTCTGCCGCGGCCCTAGAAAACGCCCTCAAACCGCAATGATTATCAGTTACTTTTAACCCGCTAAAAAACCACTGGTGAAGTACAGCTAACTTTAAAATTATTTGCTTCTTTATTGGAATTTGGGATTTGAGATTTGAGATTTGTTTGGAATTTGGAATTTGGAATTTGGAATTTAGGAACCTTGACCCAAGCACTACTTCTGCTTGATTTCTAAGTATCGGTTCAATAAGATATGCTATATTTGACGGGTCATGCTGTCCATCCGCATCAAAATGAACAATGACATCCGCGCCTTCTTGAAGCGCGCATTCCATTCCAGTCTGCAAAGCCGCCCCTTGCCCGCGGTTAACGATATGGCGCAAAACTTTGACTCCTAAAGCCTGCGCGATATTATAAGTATCATCGCTTGATCCATCATCAACAATAATAATATCTGAACAAAACTTTTGTACATCAGTAATAACTTGGGCTATAGTATGCTCTTCGTTGTAAGCTGGAATAATTGTAAAAACTTTGGGCACTGTGTTAAATTTTTTATCTTTGATTTATGTTTAAAAATTAAATCATTAAAAATTGAATAAAAATTAGAAATTAAAAATTCTCTTTAATATGACTTTGCCCAAACTGCTCTCCTCTCTGACTTTCCTCCGCACTTAATACACCGTCCATCATGCATCTCTCCATCAAATGGGATACAGCGAATAGTAGCTTTGGTTTCTTTTGAAACCGCCCCCTCGCATTTTTCCGAGCCGCACCAGTGGCTGTAGATAAACCCCGGACGCTTCTCTAATTGCGTCTTAAACTCATTATAATTATCTATTTGATAAGAATTCTCTATCTTGAATTTTAAAGCTCTTTCAAATAAATTCGCTTGAATTTCTTCCAATTTTTGCCGAACCGCGTCCACTGCTTTATTTTTAGCCACAATCTCTTTTTGACCAGTATCGCGGCGCACTAATATCACTTGATCCTTAACAATATCGCGAGGTCCAATCTCAATCCGTACAGGCACTCCTTTTTTCTCCCATTCGTTAAACTTAAATCCAGGGGAGATGTAATCCCGTTCGTCAATTTTAAATTCTATATTAATCTTTCGGAAGCCATCTGCCAGCTGATTGCACTCGTCTAAAACCATAACCCTCTCTTTGTCGCTTGACCATATAGGCACTACTGCCAATTTAATGGGCGCAATTTTTGGCGGCAAAATCAATCCTTGATCATCACTGTGCGCCATAATTAACGCCCCGATCAATCGAGTGCTTACTCCCCAGCTGGTTTGCCAAACATACTTCAATGCGCCGTCTTGATCAGTAAATTGAATATTAAATACTCTAGCAAAATTTTGCCCCAAATGATGAGATGTCCCTGCCTGCAAAGCCTTGCCATCCTGCATCAGCGCTTCAATAGTATATGTTTCTACTGCCCCGGCAAATTTCTCTGATTCAGACTTTCTACCGGTTATAACAGGCAAAGCTAAATAATTCTCGGCAAAATCTTTATATACATTAATCATCTTTAACTGTTCCTCTTCTGCTTGATCTTGAGTCGCATGAGCAGTATGCCCTTCCTGCCATAAAAACTCGGCAGTACGCAAAAAAAGTCGAGTTCTCATCTCCCAGCGCACTACATT
>JBBTVS010000084.1:0-2938 GCA_038078695.1 Patescibacteria group bacterium | reverse complement strand
CATGACTTATGCAGCAATGAGAAAAGGTATTTACAATCTCGTCCCTTTAGCAGAACTGCTTCATGATGCAAACTCCAGATACCTGGAGTTTATTTCCACTATCTCTGATAGAACAAATGGCATTAAAAATGTCTTTAAGATTTCAAAGAGCGTTATTGAAAACGACCGGTCTTATAAGGGCTTTAACTTCTTTGATGAAGAAGACCTTAACCTCATGCTTTCTATTGAACGCGGCGAATTCAATATTTCCGGATTTCAAAACAAAAACCTCAGACAAAAACTTGAAGACAAAAATTCTTCTCAGATTTCAAGAATACTTTCGCGGTTACGATTTCATGGTTTAGTTAAAAAGATTCACCATACATACAAGTATTACCTGACGACTCTGGGCAGAAAAGTTATTGCCACCGCTTTAAAAATAAAAGAGCTTTTTATTGTGCCTGAACTTTGTTATGTTTTACCTTCGACACATTGATATATTATGCCAGAAAAAACAAGAATTTCATGGCTAAGAGACTATGTTTTTCCCTTCGGGAAAAAAGCCCTTCGGGGAATGTTATACACAACTAATGCAGTGGGTCATAAATAATTTGACTTATGATTGCTATTTGGCTAAGAAAGATATTTATCCGCTAATTGACGCGGATTTACGCGGATAAAAAAAATATATATGGATGAATTATTATTTAAAGAAGAGACATATAAAATAATAGGATGCGCAATGGAGGTATATAACGAATTAGGGTTTGGTTTTTTAGAAGGCGTTTATCAAGAAGCATTGGCAATTGAATTAAACATAAAAAAAATATATTTTAAAAATCAAGTAATGTTAGAAATTTATTATAAAGGACATAAGTTGGAAAAGGAGTATAAACCTGATTTTATTGTTGACGATAAAATAGTAATAGAATTAAAAGCAGAAGACAAGATTAATAATTCAGATATTGCCCAGATAATAAATTATTTAAAAGCAACAAAATTGAAATTGGGATTAATAATAAATTTCGGTAATAAAGAAAAATTAGAATGGAGAAGAATAGTATTAGAAAATAAATAATTCGCGAAGATTTGCGTAAATTAGCGGATAAAAAAATGTTAGGCTGTTAAAGAGTCTAATTTCCAGTAACGAGGTGAATTTATGGCTATGAAATACAAAGATAAATTATCCACTCATCATAAAGAAATTTTAGATGGCACATACGACTGCGTAGATAGATTGGTTCTCAATGGTTATTATTCACAAGGTTGTTCGCCCGGGGGGTTCCGGATATGGTTTAGAAATTTGAAGGGTTCAGACAAGGATTTAAATAATGCGACTTTAATGCGAATGGCAGGAAGGTTCAGCAGTCGGATTAAAGCCTTTTGCAAGAAAAAAAATATTCCGTTGGTTTACTTCAAAGCAGGAGAACGCAAACATGAAGAAGCGGAAAATTTGTTGCCAACAGATAAAAACTTTACAGGAATATTTGCTGTATTTGTTTCCAGAGCGCCAGCCATGGTGTGGGATGTAAAAGAATTCGGCGCCGGTAAAATAGACATACGAAAAAAAACACCGTTATCATTTATTAATCATTATTCTTTTCACATCATAGATCAGAAGTGGGGTCATATCACCATAAAGCTATCAGGGCATCCTCCCTTTGGAGCTCAAATCATGTTAAATGGACATGAGTGGGTGGAAAGAAGAAAAGAAATAAAAAAACTATCCGTAACAAAAGAAGGCAATTGTTTTATCAATTTTTCCAGCGGCGAAGCGCTCTCAAGAATTGCAGAAACCTTAAGCATACAAAAAGGGCAGCTTGAGAGTGTGTGTAACCGCTGGATTTATAAGTGTCTGTGGTTTGGTTTGGATAAAGAAGAACAGGAACGGTCAGGATTTCAATATCAGTATTCCATATATCAGGTAGAATACAGTCGTAACCTTCTGTTTAAAAGAGGCGCCCAATTAGACCAGATGTACCAAAACCTGATAACTCTTTCACGAGAGCGTATTGATATAAAAAAATTGAAAACAATTTTTGGAATCAAACACCGACCGCATAATCGCAGGCAAAAGCATTCTGGTTTTGAAATCCGTATAGAGAAACCTGATTACAATTTGACAATTTTTAAAATACACTTTGGCAAATTGACACTCAAATTGTATGATAAAGGCGAACGGGTTTTAAGAGCGGAAGTAGTAGTGCATAACGCCAAAGAATTGAAGTGTAAGCGAAGTGTGTCAAATTTTGAGGAGATCGTCAGCAAATTAAGAGTTATCATGAATAATTTTATGGATAATCTTTGCTATATACATACATCTCTTTTGAAAGATGGTTCCTTTGAACAATTAGTCAATCCAAGCAAAACAGGCGAGCAAAGACTTGCCGGAGTTGATATCAATAAAAGGAGAACTATTGCTATCATGGAAAGCGTATTGTCATTAGCTATAAAACCCAACGGTTATACAGCAAATGATATAACAACTCTAATGAAAGAACGATTGGATAAAAAACAGGCAAAGGATTATACACCCGCCAAAGCCGCTTATGACATCAGGAAATTAAGGGGAAAAGAATTAGTCGTAAAAACAGAAAAAAGCAATAAATACAAAACGACAAAAAAAGGTATGGAAACTATAATTGCTATTTTGGTCTTAACTCAAAAAACAATACCAACCATATTCTCCTCTATAAATAAAGACGTCATATCTGATAACCCGGAAGAAATGCAGAATATAGACAAAATCTATATGAACATCAGAAAAGAAATTAAGGAGATACATCAACAATATGGAATGAAAGTAGCAGCTTAAATAATCGTTAACATGTTAGCAATAGTGGTTTTGTAAGCGCCTAATACTATTATTCCCCTTATAAAAACTAACAAATTTTTGTTCAGCAAAAAATGTGGGACATGCCAAGTCTATGTTCAAAATACTGATCATAGCTTTCTTATT
>JBBTVS010000083.1:6654-7084 GCA_038078695.1 Patescibacteria group bacterium | reverse complement strand
ATCGCAACAGAGTGTATGAAGGCTGGTCTGATATTGAGGTCCAGCTTAAGCGCCGGCACAGTTTAATTCCAAACTTAGTGGAGACTGTCAAGGGTTATGCCAAACACGAGAGTCAAGTATTTGAGCATGTAACCCAAGCGCGGGCACAGGCAATCTCTGCCAAGACTCCCAAGGAACATTTGGCCGCGGAAAATCAGCTTTCAGGCGCCTTAAAATCTCTCTTTGCGGTAGCAGAAGCCTACCCAGAGCTTAAAGCCAATGAAAATTTTGGCAAGCTCCAAGACGAGCTTACAGACACCGAAGATAAAATCCAGGCTGCGAGAAGGTTCTACAATGGGAACGTCCGCGCCTTCAACACTAAAGTGGAAACTTTCCCGTCCAACCTCGTCGCCAACCTTTTCCACTTCGCGTCTAAAGAATTCTTCGACAT
>JBBTVS010000083.1:0-6644 GCA_038078695.1 Patescibacteria group bacterium | reverse complement strand
ACGGCCAGGTGCGCGACTTTAATACTAAAGTCCAAACCTTTCCGACCAATCTGGTCGCCGGCGCTTTTAAATTTACGGCCCGTGAATTTTTTGATCTAGACGAGGAGCCGGGAGCGAGAAGCGATATAAAGGTGGAGTTTTAGCTTATGTACTCCCAAATCACCTCTAACAAACGGAAAACTTGGACGCTGATAAGCTTGTTTCTAATTTTTATCATAGGCCTGGGTTTTGTTTTCTCGCAAGTTTATCCGGAATATTCTTTTATTTTGCCGATAGCCGTGATTGTCGCCATCATATCCGTATGGATTAATTATTTTTATTCTGACAAAATAGTCTTGGGCATATCAAAAGCCAAAGAAATTAAAAAAAGCGATAATCCAGAGCTTTTTCGCATAGTTGAAAATTTAAGCATAACATCCGGCTTGCCAACTCCTAAAGTATATTTAATTGATGATACCGCGCCAAACGCTTTTGCCGCCGGTCGGGATCCAAAACACGCGGCAGTAACTGTAACGAGCGGACTGCTCTTAAAATTAGAAAAACCGGAATTGGAGGGCGTAATAGCTCACGAACTTTCCCATATCAAAAATTACGATATTCGTTTGCAGACGATTGTTGTAACGATGGTTGGAATTGTGGCGTTGATGTCTGATTTTTTTCTGCGCTTTACTTGGTTTTCCGGCGGACGAAAGCGAAGGGATCGCGAGCACGGCGAGGGCGGACAATTACAACTGATTCTCTTTGTCGCGGCAATCGCTTTGGCTATATTAGCTCCTATAGCAGCCTCCTTAATCCAATTGGCAATCTCACGCAAACGGGAATTTTTGGCAGACGCAGACGGCGCGCTTTTAACCCGTTTTCCAGACGGTCTTGCGCGCGCTCTTAAAAAAATATCTTCTGATCAAGAACCGCTGGAAGTCGCCAATAAAGCCACGGCTCATCTTTACATAGCAAACCCTTTCAAAAAAAAGCGATTTATGTCGCAATTATTCTCCACTCATCCGCCCATAACCGCGCGAATTCTCGCTTTACTGGAAATGAAGGTTTAAACCCTTATCCGGCAATCACCGCCGTCTGCGCCTGGCTTAAAACATTTTGCAAAGTTAAAGCTAACAAAGCTACTAAGCAAGCTATGCAAATAATCAAAGTCGGTTCAAATACGGAAATAAAATGTTTTAGTTCATTGTCTAATTCTTCACTTAAAATCTGAGCTAAAACTTGAATCTCTGTCTCATAATTTTGATTCCTTTCGCCCAATGTTAATAATCGCCGCGCCAACACTGGAAACAAATGCCTGTTTTTCGCCTTTAGCCAAAACTGCTTAAAAGATCCTCCTTTTGAAAGATGCTCTGACAGATCGCGCAATGCCTCTTGGTAAACTAAATTTTTGATGGCTCCGGCAGTTGATTTTAACGCTTGATCAATTCGTCCAGCGCCGTAGAGCGACACAGTTAAAGACAATTGATTAAAAATATTTTGCAAAACTATCAAGCGATAAATGTGGCCGATTTTAAACAAAACCGTTAATAAATAATCTAAATAATATTTAATCTTTTCTAATTTAAGGCATTGATAAATCAGCCATAATAAAGCGGAGATTATAATCAGCCGCGGCGCATTGTTAAGACGGATTAAATTAATCAATTGAACATTTAAAAAGGAAAACACGGCAAACAATTTAGGAGCGCTTACATTTAATTTATCAAAAAATATCTGCATTTGCGGAGTCAGCCAAAAAATAGCAATGCCTAAGATAATCAAAAACTCAATAAATAAAATAATCGGATAAATCAATAATGTCTTTATTTTGCGCCGCAATGAGCTTTGTTTCATCAGATTATCAGCTAAAATCATAGCGGTCTGCGGCAAGGCGGAAGATTGCAGGCTTAAAAATTCTGTTGAAGGAATTATTTTGGCTTGATCTAGGCTTGAGCTTAAATCATTATTTTTGTCAAACAAAATAAGCGCGTGCTCAAGCGCTTTGTGATGTTTTGGCTTTAAAATATTATCCTCTAAATAGTATTTTAGCGCTGCTTTAGGCTCTATGCCAACATTGATTACCCTTGCTAAATAACGGTATAAAAAAATCCTCTCGTAAACAGGAAGCATACAAAAAAGTTTGAAAATTAGAAATTGAAAATTGAAAATTAAATCATGGTGCCCCCGGGCCGACTTGAACGGCCATTAGTCCCTTAGGAGAGGACTGTTCTATCCTGTTGAACTACGGGAGCGGTTAACATGCTTGTTTGAGAAAAGTATAACCGCATTTATAACCTTTGACAAGTTGCCTTAAATTTATTAAGATAAAAAGATAAACAACGGGTCAGCTCCGGGCATCTGACAAACCCGCCCGCCATCGGCGGGTAAACCTGGAACTGAAACACTTATTTTATGTTTAAAAAAGATACTAAGGGGGGAAAAGATACTCTAAAAGACGAAATAGAAACCATAATCGGACCGTCAGTCAAAATTGAAGGCGAATTCAGCAGCAATGGCAATATTATGATAGCCGGAGTCGTCTCCGGCAAATTATCCACTACTCAAAACCTGCGAGTAGAAGAACAAGCTAAAATATCCGCTGACATTAAAGCTAATGAAGCGGTTATTGCAGGAGAAGTGAATGGCAATATTAAAATAACCGGCCATTTGGAAATTTTATCTACGGCTAAAATTAACGGCGATATTCAAGCGGGCTCTATTGCTATGGAGCAGGGCGCAATTTTAAACGGCACCTGCACCATGGGCAAAGGCGCTGATGAAAATCAAAACAGCGACCGCCAATATCAAGAGCAAACAGATACAGTGAACTCTTAAATAAATTCCCGCTTTTCACTTTGCCTTATTTAAGGTATGTATTTTTATTTATACGACTCATTTTTGCAAAATAAAAAGTATAATAAACTTCTTTCGGAAATAGAAGCCAGTTTAATAGATTTAGGCATACAAGGCCGCACAAGCAAATTAAATGTTCTTAATAACATAAAAGAGGTAATAAACGATGCCGTTAAGAGAGGCGCGGAGACAATAGTGGTTTTGGGCGATGACAAAACAATAAGCAAAGCCATTAATTCAATCGTTGATTTAAATGCCACTCTAGGGATTATACCTATTGGCCGGGACAATGCTCTGGCAGCATATTTAGGCATCCCGGAAGGAGTGGCCGCCTGCAATGTCTTATCTAAAAGAATTAAAGAGCGCATTGACGTAGCCAGCGTCAATGGAAACTATTTTGCTTTTTATTTAAAAGCGATGTCTCCTAATATTAAAATAGTCAGCGCTAATGGAGAATTTTCGCTTACTCCTTTATCTTGCGACATGAAAATTTACGTCTGCAACTTTAAGCCAGCTGAACTTGAACTAAAAGAGAAGCTTAAAGCTTCTTTTTTTATGCCTCAAGACGGGCATTTGGAATTAGTAATTCAAGGCTCGAATCAATCATCATTAATAAACAAGCTTTTTGCTAAAACAGCCGACAGAATTAACGATTGTACGATATTGCCATTTCGTAAAATCAAACTTGAATCTATTGATCCGGAAAACGGCGTTAAGTTAGTGTTAGATAATGATAAAATTATTAAAACGCCGGCACAAATTGAAATATTGCCCAAGTGCGCGACTGTTATTGTCGGCAATAAAAGATATTTTTGATTTATGGAACTGCCTAAAGCATATAATTTTCAAGAAGCGGAAGATAAAATTTACGCACTTTGGGAAAAGTCAGGCTTTTTCCAGCCAAAAGCCGATCACCCGAATGGTGATAATCCAGACACTTTTTCCATAGCAATGCCCCCGCCCAACGCCACCGGCGAACTCCACATCGGTCATGCGATGTTTTTAACTTTACAAGATATTTTGACGCGGTATCACCGAATGAAAGGAGACATCACTTTATGGCTACCCGGCACTGACCACGCCTCTATTGCGACGCAAAATAAAGTGGAAAAAATTTTGATGGAAAAAGAGGGAAAAACTCGGCAGGATTTAGGCCGGGCTGTTTTTTTACGCCGCGTTAATCAATATGTTAAAGAATCGCAGCAGATTATCAGAAAGCAAATCCGCAAAATAGGCTCTTCTTGCGATTGGTCGCGGGAACGATATACTTTGGACGCTGGATTAACGATGGCGGTGCAAGAAGTATTTGTCCGAATGTATAATGATGGATTGATTTATCGCGGCGACAGGATTGTCAACTGGTGCCCGAGATGCGAGTCAACTTTGGCTGATGATGAGGTGGAATACAAAAATACTAAAGGAAATTTTTACTATTTAAAATATGGGCCTGTGATCATTGGCACAGCCCGGCCTGAAACAAAATTTTTAGATAAAACCATTATTGTTCATCCACAAGATAAGCGTTACCGCCATTTGGTAGGTAAAAAACTAATTGTTCCATGGATCAATGGAGAAGTAGAAGCCCAAGTGATTGCTGACAAATCCGCTGATATGTCCATGGGTACTGGCGCAATGACTCTCACGCCTGCGCACAGCTTTATTGATTTTGAATTAGCACAAAAATATGGCTTGCCTATTGTTCAAATTATTGATCAAAAGGGAAATTTGACCAAACGAGCTGGTGAATTCGCAGGTATAAATGCCAATAAAGCCCGCCAAATTATAGTTAAAAAAATGCAAGAAAAAGGATTAATAGAGCGAATTGACGAAAATTATGAGCATAACTTATCTGTCTGCTACCGTTGTAATACACCTGTTGAGCCGCTGGTTTCTAAACAATGGTTTATTGATGTGAATAAAAAATTGCGAATTATGAATTATGAATTAAGAAGGGTCGTTGGCAAAGATAGGGCGTCGCTTAAAGAAATAGCCTTGTCAGTTGTCAAAGGCGGCGAGATTGACATTATTCCCAAAAAATTTGAAAAAATTTATTATCATTGGATGAATAATCTGCGCGACTGGTGCATCTCGCGGCAGATTTGGTTTGGGCACAGAATACCGGTTTGGTATTGTGACAATAAAGTCAAAAGTCAAAAGTCAAAAGTCAAAACTACAGCTAAAAACTCAAAACTGACCAATTGTCAGGAAATTATAGCAGCAAGAGAGAAGCCTAAAGAATGCCCGAAATGCGGGTCAACTAAGTTAAAACAAGATCCTGACACTTTAGACACATGGTTTTCCTCCGGACTTTGGACATTCTCCACATTAGGATGGCCAGAGGAGACTTCCGACCTAAAACGTTTTCACCCGACATCAGTAATGGAAACTGGCTATGACATTCTGTTTTTCTGGGTCGCGCGGATGATTTTAATGACTACATACATTTTAGGCAAGGTGCCGTTTAAAACCGTTTATCTGCATGGATTGGTGCGCGACAAACTTGGCCGCAAGATGTCAAAATCATTAGGCAATGGCATTGATCCATTAGATATGATTAAAAAATACGGGGCTGACGCGGTGCGATTGTCGCTTATTATAGGAACAACTCCGGGCAATGACATACGGTTGTACGAGGAGAAAATTGCAGGGTATAGAAATTTTGTGACTAAAGTGTGGAATATAGGAAGATATATAATGTCAAATAACAAATGCCAAAAGCCAAATCAAATCCAAATGTCAAATGCCAAATTCACTTTGGCGGACAAATGGGTCCTGTTTGAATTGGGCGAGTTGATCAAAAGGGTAAATAAAAATTTAAAGAAATACCAATTCTCGCGGGCCGGAGAAGATATTTATGATTTTATGTGGCACAAGCTTGCGGATTGGTATATTGAAGCGGTTAAAATTGAGAATCAGCCGCATCAGCCGGCAATTTTGACGTATGTGCTGGAAAAATGCTTGATTTTACTGCACCCGTTTGTGCCGTTTGTGACAGAGGAAATTTGGGGGAAACTCAAAACTACAAGGTTGATAGTAGAGCCTTGGGTGGATAAGATTGATTTTAAAATTTCCAAAACCGAGGCGGAAAAATTCAAAAAAAATCAAAAAGAAATTAGTAAAAAACGCAATGCGTCTGCGATAAAAAAATCAACATCCAAAAAAGAAACTGCCCAGCTTAAAAGATATGTTCAGTCTTTAGAAGCGAGATTGGAAGATGAAGCTTTTTTGACGAAAGCGCCGGCCGAGGTCATTCAAAAAGAAAAAACCAGGCTAAGAGAGACTTTAGCTAAACTGGCATAATGTTAAAACCATGATCAACAAAATAGTCATAGATTTAGAAACTCAAAAAACGTTTGATCAAGTAGAGCGCCGGGATCCAAAAAAACTTGGCGTGTCTTTAGCTGTTATTTATAATTATCAGAATCAACAATACAGAACATTTCGGGAAGAAGAGCTAAAAAATTTATGGCCCATATTAGAATCTGCTGATTTAATTATCGGTTTTAACCATAAATATTTTGACAATAAAGTGTTAAGCGCTTACTATGCCGGGGACTTGTCAATCCTTCCGCATTTAGATCTACTGGAAGAATTCCATAAAACCGCCGGCTTTCGCATTGGATTAAATAATTTAGCGGAAGCTAATTTAGGCGAAAAAAAACTGGCTACCGGCTTACAGGCTATAAAATGGTACCAGTTGGGCGATTTTGAATCTTTAGAAAAATATTGCCGCCAAGATGTTAAAGTAACCCGCGATATCTATGAATATGCTCTAAAATACGGCAAACTGAAATATAAAGAAATTAACGAGA
>JBBTVS010000082.1:0-1449 GCA_038078695.1 Patescibacteria group bacterium | reverse complement strand
TAAATGTCGCCAATGGATGTTTAAACATATATGCTAAAAATTCCTTTTGAAACCTAAAAAGATAAAGCCTTAAAAGATAATTCCGCGCTAATTTTTTAATGTCTTCTCTCTTGAAAGTTGTTGAGGAAATTAATGGCTCACCTAAAATCTGCGTTGCCATGCTAAAATCTTTGGCAGTAAGATTTTCTTTAATTAATTTATTTTCAATGCATATGTTATATAGCTCTGTGCCATATAGAGGCGTTGCTATATGCATAACAGGCAAAACATCATATCTTTTATACATATCCAATGCCAGGCTTATCGTCTCCTTCATATTTTCTATTGTCTCCTGTGGAAAACCAATGACATAAAATGCGTTTACTTTTAACTTTAATGCCTTACATTGCTTTATAATAAACAACATGTAATCCAGGGAGATATTTTTTTTAATAATACTATTCACCACATATTGATTGCCTGATTCTATGCCGAGCGTTATTTCCTCGCAGCCAGACCTCTTAATCTTTTTTAATAAATTACCATCCAGGGTATCAGCGCGGACACCATTGGGTGTATCCCATTTTATGTTTAAGCTGCCTGTGATGATCCCATCCAGAATCTGCTCAAATCTGTGTTTATCCAGCGAAATATTATCGTCTTCAAAATGAAAATTGGATATGCCATAATTCTCCATTAAAAATTTTATATGGCGCAATACATAACCCGGGGAGTGAAATCTGTATTTTCTGCCCATATGTAATTTTATTGAACAAAAAATGCAGCTATATGGGCATCCCCTGCTCGTTATCATGCTGATAGAGTTACTCAAGCTGCTCCGCTGCCCATACAGATATTTATTGTTCAGGTAAGAGTCCATATTGATTGTTTCATAAGCAGGAAACGGAAGCTCATCTAAATCCTCTAAAAATTTTCTTGGCTTAAAATGTATCTCTCCATCCATCTTATATGCCAATCCTTCTATATCTTTCAATGGCAGTTTTGAATTATAATTTTTCACAAACTCATAAAAGGTTTTTTCGCCTTCGCCAATAACGCAAAAATCACAGGCCGTCTCCTCTAAAAGGCTTTTATACCTAACAGATGCATGAGGCCCTCCGAATACTACTATAGTATCCGGGCTGGCATCTTTGCAAATATTACAAATATCTATTGCGCTATCTATTTGGGTAGAAAAAGGGATTGAAATTCCAAGGATATCAGGTTTAAAATCAGTTATTGTATTTTTTATTTTCTCAGACGGTGTTCCGTATACAGTGAAACTATTTGACTTTCTAATCTCAAAATCCGTTACCAAGCAGTCAAATATCTTTAGATCGCAGGTATCCTTGACCATTGCAGAAATGCTCAGCAGGCCAATAGGAAAATAAGTAATAAAATTCGCTGAGGTGCTGTAAATCCTTGCGGGCGGATTTACAAGCATTATTTTATTCATAATATAATCCGGCT
>JBBTVS010000081.1:0-1542 GCA_038078695.1 Patescibacteria group bacterium | reverse complement strand
TGCTATTTTGGGATGTTTTTAAAGATAAAAAAGGAGGTGAAGGAGATGGAGCCTTTGTGTATTGATAAGGGAGGAACCGCCATTTTTCCCGGGGCATTCGTCAAAGTGACGGTGACGGTCCGGAAGGGAAAAAGGCGAATGAACGGATGCAAACAGCTAACAGGGATAGCTGATTGCATGTTGGGAGACAGATTGTTTGTACAAGTTGACCTAAAGGCCGGCCATGCGATTTTTTACGCTTGCTGGCCTCACAGAGTTAAAGTTATTCGCGATCCAGAAACGGAAAGCAAATAACTTGTCTCAGACCGCATGCATCCCTGACATGCGGTTTTTTTGTTGCGCACTGGGCTTGACAGGTAATTAACAAAAAGATATTATATGAACAATGTTCATTAATTTTATTTTATGCCCAGTAACATTACTCAAACCCAAAAATACATTGTATCTGTAAACAAGATGCGGCGCGGAGCATTAACCATTCCTGCGGAAATTAGAGAAGAAGCAGACTGGCGCGACGGTCATTTTTTTGAAATAGTCTTTGACAAAAAGACTAAACGAATTTATGTCCAGCCGCAAAATTTAATGAATGAAATAGAATTTGTCGAGTTGTCTAAAACTGGAGAAAAGATGGTGAAAGAAGCTCTTGATGAAGTTAAACAGGGTAAAATAAAAGGGCCTTATAATGATGTTGCAGGTTTATTAAAAGATCTTAAAAAATAAATCAATGGAGCTATTTTTTAGCAAACAGTTCCAAAAGGATTATAAAAAAATGAAATATAGAGTTATTTTATCTGTAGAAAAAGATTGTTATGTATTGTTGCGCGTTGGTGCTCATGATATTTTGAATAGAATTTAAGACACAAAGAAAAAAGCCCGGCTGATTTTGGAAGGAAGTTAATTAGACGGGCTTTTGTGATGGGAGGGGTTAGATTTTTGGCCTGGAGGAGGCGATGACGATCATCTCGTCATCAGCCCTCAAAACAGTATTATCCGGTGGATTTGCAAGTATTTTTTTCTCACGGCGAATAGCGACTGCCAGCCAATTTTGGGTTCGGCAATAAGAAGACAGTGATCCCCAATTGACAAACCCTTTTGAAGGTATTGAGCATGTGAATAAAGTGTGTCCTTCCAAAACAGGTGACAGCGTACCTGTCACCATAACCAATAGTCGCAAAAGTTATGGCTGTCAGCCATAGCGAATCGCCATAACTTTTTATATTTGCGTTAGGATTACCTATTTCAGCAAAATATAATAAGTTTGTTGTTATTAGGTAAAGCACTAAGAACAACCCTAATAAAACCTGTGTCATTTTTCGAGGGTTCAGAATTAAATTTCTGACCCTTAAAAAAATCAAGGGAAACATTTTTGTTCCCCTCCTTTTTTATTCAATTGTCAAACTCCACCCAATCTTCACCCTACACCTTCCAGCGGCAAAAAGCAAGATTTTGACATCAAATCAAATCTGTTTTACAATAATCCTATGCCCCAAGATTTGTCAGACAAACAATTAGCCGCGGCAAGCTGGCTTTACGAGCGACGGA
>JBBTVS010000080.1:0-2036 GCA_038078695.1 Patescibacteria group bacterium | reverse complement strand
AAAATCGTTGCCATTGTTTGTTCGTCATTCGTAAATCGAATGTTCGAATGTTCAAGTTTTTTTTTAATTATTGAAATAAATAAATTCATGCGAAAGTTCAGTAAATAACAAAAAGTTGCCACGAAGGCACAAAGTTTACACGAAGAAATTCTTTGTGATTCTTCGTGTCTTGGTGTCTCCTATATAACTAATTGCAATCTGCGGCATTTTTTAAAGTTATCTGTTTTGATGTTGGAGTTGTCCCACTCCCGAAGACTTTGTGGCATAGTTATTTATTTTTATTTTTTTCCACATAGATTTTTTGTTAGCACAGCAAAACGGGATAATCAGTAATATTCAATAGACCTCTTGCGTAAGTCATGATTGACTGAAAATATAGTAATAATTGTATGCCACAAAATCACAAAAGCACTAAATCCCACGAAAAAAGATTCACCCCAATTCCTTCAGAACTTGAAGATAAAATTATTTGTGAAATTAAAGCCATTGACATAGTAAATCCTCAGGGCTGTTCAGTCAAAAATGAGTTATCAGAGGGCAAATTATTAATAGTACTCTCTTGAAAACTTTAAAAGGAAGATGTAACATTCAGCGAAAAAGAAAAAGACATTAGCGGCAAAATTAATGCCTATGCTGATTAGCTGCTTTGATTCTATCTCTGACAACAGAGTAACCGGAAGGACGACTTATGATATTAAACATGCCCTACTATTTATAGTATTGGCGCTATTGAGCAATGCAAAAAGTTATCGCGGTATTGCTGTTTTTATAGAAGAGCGCAGGAAACTTTTATGTAAAGTATTTGGGGGTAAATGGGGAAAGAGCCCAGCCCACAATACAATACGAGACATATTACATAGTGTCACGGCAGCAGAGTTGGAAAATAGTTTTCGTTCCCATGCGACCCGATTGGAGGCAGCGATGAAACAGGTGAAAAAAGGCAAACAGTTTAAGCAAATTTCTTTTGACGGAAAAGCACTTTGCGGGAGCATAGATCCAAGCATAGATAAACGCTTTATTCAATTGTTAAGCGGATTTTCGGTGGAAGGGAAAATCATACTATGTCATTACGAAATAGATGAAAAGAGCAATGAGATTCCAGCTTTACAGAAATTAATAGAGGAATTGGGATTAAAGGGTGTTTTGATTACTGCGGACGCAATGCATTGCCAAAAAAAACTTTTGAAATAGCGGAAAAAACAGGCAATGACTTTTTAACACAGGTAAAAGAAAACCAGGATCAATTATTACAAGATTGCAAGGATACTGCCCGATTCAACACCCAAGTGGAAAGGCATCAAACCAATGAAAAAGCGCATGGAAGAATTGAAAAAAGAAGTGTATCTGTACACAAGACAACGGAATTCATTACTGACCCCGGATGGAAATTATTACTGGCCGTCATAATAGTAGTTGCCAGAATAAGAATAGTATATAACACCAAAACCAAACAATGGGATACAACACAGGAAACATCATACTATGTTTGCAACAGTAATAAGTATAACTCCAAGCAGTTTTACGATGCAATACGAAATCACTGGGCAATAGAAAACTGCAATCATTATGTCAGAGATACCGCACTCAAAGAAGATGCTTCTAAAATCAGAAAAAAACCGGATAGGATGGCTCGGCTTAGAAGTATTTCATTAAATCTAATGAGGGCAAATGGTATAAAAAATATCGCTCAGGAACTTTACAGAAACTCTCTAAATTTTAGGCGGGTTTGTAAGTATAAAAACATTTTTGACTGAACAGCCCTGCCAGGTTTTCTATTAAATTTTTTCCTCTCAACCCCATTCCTTATATTTGCAACCCTTTTATAAAAGGCGTTCAGAAAAACAGAAAACAAATTTTTTCAATTCTGAAATCAGCAGTTTTTAATATCAACTAATCATCTAACCAACATGACATCAACAACAACCAAAGTGGAAAAATACATCAAATACAAAGTAAAAGACCTTTCTCTTGCAGAATGGGGTCGCAAAGAAATTACGCTTGCTGAAGAAGAAATGCCCGGACTAATGGCATTACGC
>JBBTVS010000079.1:0-3002 GCA_038078695.1 Patescibacteria group bacterium | reverse complement strand
TTGACATTTGAAATTTGGATTTGATTTGAAATTTGACATTTGAAATTTGACATTAAATATAGACAAAGCCAAAAAATTCCTCACAACTCTCATGCTAATAATCTGTATAATGTCCCCGCTCGCGGCATCATCAAAAGAAATCATGCTTGACGATTACTTGCAGCCGTTTTATGACCGCTATTCCCGCCATCTTGACACTGTTTATGATGTTGATAAACAAATCTGGTACCCTGACCAGACTTATCTGAATTTGGCTGATAATTATGTTTGGAATCCGCTAAAAAGAAACCGCGAAATTATGAGCCTTGCGTCAATATATAAATACCGGGCGCAAAACAGCGCTTTAGCGCGCAAAAAAATAGAGGATGCGATTTTAAACGCGACCATCCGTTCTAGAAGGCTGATTTCTGATCAATCTTTTGATCAGGCAATCGCGAACTTTTTGATTTTGCGGCTAATGCAGCAAATACAGAATCCTCCGCTCTTTACGGAAAACACTATCAACAAAATTTTAAATTATATGGCAAATCGCTTGCCTTATGGATTAAAAGCCGCTGACACGGAAAATCGCGCCGCCTTAGCCGGCGTTTACTGGAATTATGTTAGCAAATATTTTTATGATAATAAAATATTGACTGATAAAGAATGGCAAGAAGCGCGGGAATCAATCAAAAATAAAATTGATCTCTCTATTGAACAAACATTAAATGATGATTATATCTATCGCGAAGTAAACCGTAAATATTTTAGCCTGCACTATCATATAGTAGAGGCATATATGCTAGCCGCTTACGGCAAAATGACTAATCAGCCGCAATATTTAGACATAGCTAAAAAAATGACTGACTATGCCAACAGCCTTGCCGGACCTCGCGGTTTCTTAGACGCGCATTTAGGCAATCGTCCGGAAGGCGAAGGCGCTCAAGCGTATTTAATGATGGGAATTTTAAATCAATTATTCGGCAATAACGCTAAAGCCCAAGCGTATTTGACTTACGCGCAAGGCAGTCGTTTTTTCCGCGATCCAAAATTCCCTGACCGTTTAGCATGGTGGAATACTGATTTGAATAATCCGACTAAATTTTACGACGACTACTCGTTTGCCAATATGGCGGAATTGGCGCTGGTAATCGCAAAATAAAAATATGATCTATCTAATCGCAAGCATCGTCATCAACATCATCGGACAAACCGTCTTAAAATACGGGGTAAATAAAATCAGCCCCCTTATCTTTAATTTAAGCGGACTGATGAAGATCGCCTCATCGCCTTGGATATTGGGAGGGATCGGATTTTACGGCATAAGCGCCGTGTTTTGGATCTTTGCCCTTTCTAAATTTAATTTGAACATCGCTTATCCGCTTTTAAGCGCCAGTTATATTTTTATTGTTTTAAGCTCTTGGATTTTTTTAAAAGAGCCAGTTACTTTGCCGCAGATAATCGGAATTGCACTGATTAGCGCGGGTGTCTATGTTTTATTTGGTTTAAAATAATATTTTAAAAGCGTCCAAATTATAATAAAACTGTCGCGAAACTTTACTTTTTTATTGATGTAGCGAGCTTGATATCTAATCGGAACCTCTGCTATTTTATAGCCTGCTTTTAGCGCCTTAGCCGTAGCCTCCGGACAAAATTCAAAGCCGTTTGCTTTTAAATTAAGACTGCAAATGACTTCTCGCTTAAACATTTTATAACAAGTGCCCTCGTCTGTCAGATGGCTTCCATAAAGCAGGTTGGTCAGCCAGGTAAAAAAATGATTAGCTAAAATAAAAGAGAGCCGCATTCCTGCCGGCCTTTTTTTGTTTAAAAATCTGCTGCCGTAAATAACAGGCAGGTTTTGGCTCTGCGCTTTTCTAAGCAGTTTGACTAAATCAGCAGGCTCGTATTCTAAATCAGCGTCCTGAATAACAATATACTCTCCTTTTGCGCAAATCAATGCATCGCGAATTGCCTTTCCCTTTCCTTGATTTTCTTTTCGATTGATGATTCTCATCAGCGGATTATTTTGATATGGAAGTAAAATATCCCCTGTTGCGTCAAACGACCCGTCATTGACAATAATGATCTCCAAATCTATCGGCAAAGCTAAAACTCTATCAATAATTTCTTTGATTGTCGACTCCTCGTTGTAAATTGGAATAATTACTGACAGCTCTTTGATTCCCGACATAATCGCTTTAATTTAATCAAGCTAAAAATAATCATAAAAATAAAAAATAAAAAAATAATATACTCTAAAAAATAAGATAAATTTGACATTGGATTTTTCGGATTGATTATCCATAAATGCGGACGGGCCCATTTTAAAGTAAGAGACAGGATTCCGCCAGTTAAACCAATGTCAGTGCCCCCTGCCAATCCCCTCATCCATGTCCATAAATTATAAGTCAAATCTAATGGCTCACGGCCTAACATCTGCCAAAGATATGATTTAAAAAGCTTGTAATGTATAAAAGGATGCGAGAGCCATGGCATAAACTGCATTAGATGAATTGAGTCTAAATTAACCTGCCGCAAAACCCACATTTGAGTGCCGTAATCGTAAAGAGCGCCTAAAAATTGCATTGCAAAACTCGCGCTAAACAGGATATAAAATATCGCTTTATTATAAATTGACTTAAAAAAACCGCTCTGCCAAATTATACCCAGCGGCAGCATCAAAATTGGAATCAAAGGCAGCAGTTTGCGCGGACCCCACACCTCGTCAGTCCAAAAGCGAAACGGCAAATGGGGTATGAGAAAGAAAACAATCAATAAAATAAATAAATAAGCTAATTGACGATATTGCTTAAAAAATCTGCGATAATAAAAAATCGCTAAAATCAAAATCGGATTATATAAAATGACGCTTTTGCCGGCGCTGAATAAATAACCGTATAAGCCTATCCAAAATGATTGATATTGAAACTCCCAAGACATGTTGTATTTGCCGGCAATCGCATTGCCAAAGCGAATGGTATTATAAAAAACGCTGATGATTATAAAGAAAATAATAGGCGCGG